>NZ_LGQY01000039.1:0-232288 GCF_003116065.1 Azospirillum sp. TSO5
AACAAGGAATGGGAGGCAATGCCACACTCACCATGAAAACAACATGGTTGCTCCCCCGCTTCGCGGGAGAGGGGGTAGGACGCTCGGTGACGTGGTATTATCGCAAAGCGGCGGAGTTCCCTCTCCCACCGAAGGTGGGGGAGGGTTAGGGAGGGGGCATTCGAAGCCGAACCCTTACGCACTCCCCTCCGGCGTCATCGTCGCCAGCCCTCTATCCTGGCCCCCATCCGCCCGCATCGACGCCAGCGTCAGCGCATGCCAGTAGAGGTCCAGCAGGGCCGCCGGCATGCCGCCTTCCTCATGGCCCTCCATCGGCATGATGGCGGCGGCATGGGCAAGCGCGGCGGTGGCGGCGTTCGCGCTGCGCGACACCGCGTCGCCCAACAGCCCAAGCGTCTGTCCCAGCGCGGCGGCGTCGAAGCGCAGCAGGGCCGGCGGCACGGTGATCTGCGCCTCTCCTCCGCGCAGGCGGCCGACGGCGATGTAGACATGCAGCAGGTCGGGCCGGTCCTCCGGCCGCAGCAGGGCGGCGACGATGCGGTTGCCGGTCAGCGGGCCAGTACCGTCGAACTCGTACATCGCGGCGCGCTCGCTCTGGCGGGTGGCGGCGAGGCCGGCGAGGCGGGCGGTCAGCGGCTCCCCGGCGCGGCGGTTGGCCTCGTCGAACAGGGCGGGGTGGCTGCCGCCCTCGCTCAGCACCACCAGCGGGGCGTCGGTCGCCGCCGCGGCGGCCAGTAGACGGGCCAGCACGGCGAAGGGATCGCTGCCCGCTTCGCCCGCTTCCGCTTCCAGCAGGCCGGCGCCGCGGCGCAGAACGGCCTCCGCAAAGCTGATGTCGATGTCCATGGCCGAGCCCTCCTCCCTGACGACGGAGCCCCTTTTAGGCCGGGCCGCCCCGTCCGCTCAATGGTAACCGAAGGCGCCCGTCACCTTTCCGCGGAAGATCCAGTAGGAATAGGCGGTGTAGCCCACGATCGCCGGGATCAGAAAGGCCATGCCGACCAGCAGGAACACCTGCGTTTCCGGCGGGGCCGCGGCCTCCCACACGGTGACGCCCGGCGGGATCAGGTGCGGCCACAGGCTGATGGCGAGGCCGAGATAGGAGAGGGCGAACAGCGCCATCGACAGCACGAAGGGTGCCACATCCCGGCTTTTGTCGATGGCCCGCCACAGGGCGACGGCCAGCACCGCCGTGAGGATGGGCACCGGCGACAGGAGGATCAGGTTGGGCATGGAGAACCAGCGCGCGGCGATCTCTGGCAGCAGGAAGGGCGTCCACAGGCTGACCACCGCCACCCCGGCCAGCACCACCAGCATCAGCAGACGCGCCATGCGGAAGCACCAGTCCTGCAACGGCCCGATGGTCCGCCAGATCAGCCATGTCGCTCCCAGCAGCGCATAGCCCACCACCAGCGCCACCCCACAGAACAGGCTGAAGGGCGACAGCCAGTGCAGCATGCCGCCGACGAACTGCCTCTCGTACACCGGAATCCCCTGGATGAAGGACCCCAGCACGACACCCTGCGCGAAGGTCGCCAGCAGCGAGCCGAGGAAGAAGGAGCGGTTCCACCAATGCCGCCCCGCCCGCGCCTTGAAACGGAACTCGAAAGCGACGCCGCGGAAGATCAGGGCGATCAGCATGACCAGCAGCGGCAGATACATCGCCGGCAGAACCACCGCATAGGCGATGGGAAAGGCCGCAAACAGCCCGGCTCCGCCCAGCACCAGCCAAGTCTCGTTGAAGTCCCAGACCGGCGCCACCGTGTTCATCATGGTGTCGCGGTCCTCCTCCGTCGGGGCGAAGGGATAGAGGATGCCGATGCCGAGGTCGAAGCCGTCCATCAGCACATACATGAACACCGCGAAGCCGACGATCCCGACCCAGATCAGGGTCAGCAGGCTTCCTTCCGCAATTTCCTGCATCGGGCTTACTCCGCCGCTTCGAGGGACTGGTCGGTGGCCGACAGCGGCCGTTTCGGGCTCTGCGCCTCCGGCGGCTGGGGCGCGTCATGGATGTGCGTCGGGCCGGTGCGCAGCAGCCGGATCAGGTAATAGGTGCCGGCGCCGTAGATGATGGTGTAGGCGACGACGAAGGACAGCAGCGAGATCAGCGCGGCCTCCGTCGTCAGGGACGGAGTCACTGCGTCGGCCGTTCTGAGATGGCCGTAGACCACCCAGGGCTGGCGCCCGATCTCGGTGGTGAACCAGCCGGCCAGGATGGCGACGAAGCCGATGGGCATGCAGCCGACCAGAATGCGGTAGAACCAGTCGCTGTTGTACAGCCGGCCGCGGAAACGCAGCACCAGATGAACCGCCGCCACCGTCAGCATCAACAGGCCGATGCCGACCATCAGGCGGAAGGTCCAGAAGATGATGCGCGGATCGGGGCGCTCGTCGGCCGGGAACTGCTTCAGGCCGGGCACCGTGCCGTTGAAGTCGTGGGTCAGGATCAGGCTGGACAGGGCGGGAATGCCGATCTCCAGATGGTTGGTTTCCTTCTCCACGTCGGGGATGGCGAACAGCACCAGCGGCGCGCGCGGGCCACCCTCCCAATTGCCTTCCATCGCGGCGATCTTGGCCGGCTGGTATTCCAGCGTGTTCAGCCCATGCTCGTCGCCGAGGAAGATCTGCAAGGGCGCAAGGACAGTGATGAGGGCGAGAGCCATGCCGAGCCCCAGCTTCGCATGGTCGAAATGCCGGCGCTTCAGCAGGTAGAAGGCGCTGATGCCGGCGACGACGAAGCTGGTGGTCAGGAACATCGCCGTCACCATATGGGCGAGGCGATAGGGGAAGGACGGGTTGAACACCACCTGCCACCAGTCGGTGACGAAGTAACGGCCGTCCCTGATCTCGAAGCCGGCCGGGGTGTGCATCCAACTGTTGGCCGACAGGATCCAGAAGGACGACAGCAGCGTGCCCAGCGCCACCAGACAGGCCGCCATCAGATGGATGCCGCGCGGCACCCGGTCACGCCCGAACAGCAGGATGCCGAGGAAGGCGGCCTCGAGGAAGAAGGCGGTCACGACCTCGTACTGGATCAGCGGACCCAGCACGTTGCCCACCGTGTCGGACCAGCGGCTCCAGTTGGTGCCGAACTGATAGGACATGACGATGCCCGACACCACGCCCAGCCCGAAGGACAGCGCGAAGATCCGCGTCCAGAACTCCGACAGGCTGCGGTAGATGCCCTTGCCGGTGCCCACCCACAGCGCCTCCAAGAGCGCGATCCAGCAGGCTAGTCCCACCGTGAAGCTGGGGAACAGAATATGGAAGGAGATCGTGAACGCGAACTGGATTCGCGACAGGATCAATGGATCGAGGTCCATGGCCGCCGCCTCTTTTGTTTGGGCGCGTGGATAGCCTTGCGCCGGGCGGAACCCGGCGCGGCTGTGGCAAGACCCCATGTAGGCTGAGTGATTGCGGCGGAAAGGGGACTAGGCTTTCGGGCTTGAGCAGGACTACGGGAAGCGGTAGCGAGGATGCGCTTTGCTGCGCGCACTGCCCCTTTGGACGATTTGGTCAGTGGGGCGGATATACCGCTGTGATGCCGGAAATCACCGTCTGCGCGGCCAGTGCGGCCAGCACGATGCCGAGCACCCGGCTGACCGTGTGGATCACCGTTCGGCCCAGCAGCCGCCCGACCCGGTCGGCGCCCAACAGGATCAGCGTCACCCCGCCGATTACCGTCGCCGCCGCGCCCAGGACGCTGACCTGCCCCGCCACCGTGGTGCCGACACGGTCCATCAGCAGCAGGATGGAGGTGATGGCGCCCGGCCCGGCGATCAGCGGCACCGCCAGCGGGAAAACGGCGATGTCATGGGCATCCTCGTCGGTCATCGCCTCTCCGGTCGCACGCTCCTTGCGTTCGGAGCGCTTGGCGAACAGCATTTCGAAGGCGATCCAGAACAGCAGCGCGCCGCCGGCGATGCGGAAGGCCGGCATCTCGATCGACAGAGTCTGTAGCACCACCTTGCCGAAATAGGCGAAGAAGACCAGGACGACGAAGGCGATGGCGTTGCCGCGGAGCGCAATGATCCGCTTGTGCCGGTCGTCGAAGCCGCGGGTCAGCGCGATGAACAGAGGCACCAGCCCCGGCGGATCGACGACGACGAAAAAGACGACAAGATTGCTGATGTAGTCCGACAAAGCGGGCTCCAGCCTTTTGTGATTATGGAATTGCGGCACCGATCATAGGCTTGGCGGTGCGGGGTGTCACCCCTCGGCCAGCGCGTGGGCGAACGCATCCACTCCCTGCAGGCCAGCCGGAGTCAGCGCGTAGGTGCCGCGCCCGACCCGCTCGAACCAGCCATAGACGTTGCGCAGCAGCATCGGCCCGACATCCTTCGGCGCCCCCGCCTTCCGCAACGCCGCGACGGTCAGCGGCCCGTCGCGCAGCAGGCGGGCGATGCGCAGCGCATCCTGGCGATAGGCGGTGACGATGGCGACGCGGGTGGAGCCGCCCCGGTTGGGGTCGCCGACCCGGCGGGCATGCTCGCCCAGCAGGCGGTGGGTGCGCTTCTTGTCCTTGCGCGGGGTATAGGGAACGGGATCGAGCAGCACGGTGACACGGCAGTCCTCCGCCAGCCCCGGATCGACCATCAGCAGACCGAGACCCAGCCGCCGACAGAGCTTTTTCACGTCGCTGTCGAGGGGGGACGGCCCAGTCGCCTTACGCCCCGGCTGCGGCACGGCAAGATAGACGCTGTCGCTAACCGCCAGCCGGTCCACCCCCTGCAGCACGAGGTCGAGCGTGAAACGCTTCTTCAGTTCGACGATCACCGGCGGCTCGGAGCCACGCGTGGCGACGAGATCGCAGCCATGGATCTCCGCCTTCACGTCGTAGCCCTGGGCTTCGAGGAACGCCTTCACGGGCGCGTAGAGGTCGGTTTCGGCGGTGACGGTCATCAATCCCCTCTCCCGCCCCGGGAGAGGGTGGCGCGAAGCGCCGGGTGAGGGGTGATGCAAGGAACCATGCGGTTCAGGTTCCTTGTACCACCCCTCACCCTCCCCGCCTGCCGCAGGTCCCCTCCCTCTCCCGGGGCTCTCAGCGTATCTTCGATCCGCCTGACGCCGTCAGCACAAACAGAGTTTGTGCGATAGGCGGGAGAGGGCTTATGTCAGCGGCATGGAGGCGTCAAGCCGCCGCCTTCTGCTTGCGCAGGATGCCCAGGATATCGGACGCCGCCTTCGGGATGTTGGTGCCCGGGCCGTAGATCGCCGCGGCGCCGGCCTTGTACAGGAAGTCGTAATCCTGCGGCGGGATCACGCCGCCGCACACCACCAGGATGTCGCCGGCGCCCTGCTTGCGCAGTTCCTCGATCAGCTGCGGCACCAGCGTCTTGTGGCCGGCGGCCTGGGACGACACGCCGATGACGTGGACGTCGTTCTCCACCGCCTGCCGCGCCGCCTCGTCCGGGGTCTGGAACAGCGGGCCGATGTCGACGTCGAAGCCGATGTCGGCGAAGCTGGTGGCGATCACCTTGGCGCCACGGTCGTGGCCGTCCTGGCCCATCTTCACCACCAGGATGCGCGGCCGGCGACCTTCGTCGGCGGCGAAGGACGCGACTTCCTCCTGGATCTTCTTGAAGCCCTCGTCGCCCTCATAGGCCGAACCATAAACGCCCGACACCGAGCGGATGACGGCGACATGGCGGGTGAAGGCCTTCTCCAGCGCGTCGGAGATTTCGCCGACGGTGGCGCGGGCGCGGGTGGCCTCGACCGACAGGGCCAGCAGATTGCCGGTCTTCTCGGTGGCGGCCTTGGTCAAGGCGGCCAGAGCCTCCTGGCACTTCGCCTCGTCGCGGCTGGCGCGGATCTGCTTCAGCCGGGCGATCTGCGCCTCGCGGACGGCGGTGTTGTCGATGTCCAGCACGTCCACCCCCTCGGGGTTCTCCGGACGGTACTTGTTGACGCCGACGATCACCTCCTCGCCGCGGTCGATGGCGGCCTGACGGCGGGCCGCGGCCTCCTCGATCAGCAGCTTGGGCATGCCGCTCTCGACCGCCTTGGTCATGCCGCCCATCTCTTCGACGCGGCCGATCAGTTCCAGCGCGGCGTTGGCGAGGCTGTGGGTCAGATGCTCGATGTAGTAGGAGCCGCCGAGCGGATCGACCACCTTGGTGACGCCGGCTTCCTCAGCGATGATCAGCTGGGTGTTGCGGGCGATGCGGGCGGAGAATTTGGTCGGCAGGCCCAGCGCCTCGTCGAAGGCGTTGGTGTGCAGCGACTGGGTGCCGCCCAGCACCGCGGCCATCGCCTCGATGGTGGTGCGGATGACGTTGTTGTAGGGGTCCTGCTCGGTCAGCGAGACGCCGGAGGTCTGGCAGTGGGTGCGCAACGCCAGCGAGCGCGCATCCTTCGGCTGGAACTTCTCCTGCATCAGCGAGGACCACAGCAGGCGCGCGGCGCGCAGCTTGGCGATCTCCATGAAGAAATTCATGCCGATGGAGAAGAAGAAGGACAGGCGCGGCGCGAACTTGTCGACCGGCAGCCCCTTGGACATCGCGGCGCGGACATATTCGAGGCCGTCGGCGATGGTGAAGGCCAGCTCCTGCACCGCCGTCGCCCCGGCCTCCTGCATGTGATAGCCGGAGATCGAGATCGAGTTGAACTTCGGCATGTGCTGGGAGGTGTACTCGATGATGTCGGCGATGATCCGCATCGAGGGTTCGGGCGGGTAGATGTAGGTGTTGCGGACCATGAACTCCTTGAGGATGTCGTTCTGGATGGTCCCGCTCAGCTTGTCCTGGGAAACGCCCTGCTCTTCCGCCGCGACGATGTAGCCGGCCAGGATCGGCAGCACCGCGCCGTTCATCGTCATCGACACCGACATCTTGTCGAGCGGGATGTCGGCGAAGAGAACCTTCATGTCCTCGACGCTGTCGATCGCCACGCCGGCCTTGCCGACGTCGCCGACGACGCGCGGATGGTCGCTGTCATAGCCGCGGTGGGTGGCGAGGTCGAAGGCCACCGACAGGCCCATCTGGCCGGCCTTGAGGTTGGCCTTGTAGAAGGCGTTCGACTCCTCCGCGGTGGAGAAGCCGGCATATTGCCGGATGGTCCAGGGCTTCACCGCGTACATCGTGGCGCGCGGGCCGCGGGTGAAGGGCGGGAAGCCGGGCAGCGTGTCCAGCTCCATCCCTTCGAGATCGGCGGCGGTGTAGAGCGCCTTGACGTCCAGACCTTCCGGGGTCTTCCAGGTCAGCTTGGAAAGGTCGCCGTCGGCGCCGAGATCCTTGGCCGCCAGCTTGTCCCAATCGGCAAGGGTCTTCTTCGGGAACTCGGTCATCGACGCCTCCTGATGGCTTCTTATGGCGCTGGTAGGGTATCAGTGCGTTTCCTCCCGATGCACCCTCTTCCAACGGTCCCATGAACCATTGGAAGAGGGGCAAGGGGGTACGCTTCCTCTCGGTACTGTTCTTCTTATTATACGGTTACGCGAATTCCACGATCTTCTGATCGACCGCCAGGCTGCTGCCCGGGGCTGCGTGGATTTTCGCGACCGTTCCGTCCTGCGCGGCGCGCAGAATGTTTTCCATCTTCATGGCCTCGACCACGGCCAGCACTTCGCCGGCCTTGACCTCCTGGCCTTCCGACACCGCCAGCGACACCAGCAGGCCCGGCATCGGCGACAGCAGGAACTTCGACATGTCCGGCGGAGCCTTGACCGGCATCAGCGCGTCCAGCTTGGCCGCCTTCGGGGTCAGCACCTTGACGATCGCCTGCGAGCCGCTGTGGTGCAGGCGATAGCCGACGCCGACGCGGTCGATCTGCACGCAGACATGCTCGCCGTTGACCGTGCCGCGGAACAGCGGCTCGCCAATCTGCCAGTCGCTCCACACCGTGTGGTGCTTGCCGTCGATGTCGACGGCGTAGCCGATGCGCTGCGGGCTGCCGTCGGCCGGGTGCAGGTGCACCGGATGCTGCGTGCCGTCCAGCACCACCACCCAGTCGTCGCGCACCGTCACCTTGCTGCCCGGCATCTTGCCGGAGATCTGGATGTCACGGTCGTTCAGGCTGCGGTGGATCACCGCCGCCACCGCGATCAGCACCGCCGGATCTTCCGGCGGCAGGTCGGAGGCGTGGAAGCCGTTCGGATATTCCTCGGCGATGAAGTTGGTGGTCAGCCGCCCGTCGACGAAGCGCTGGTTCGCCATCAGCGAGGCCAGGAACGGGATGTTGTGGCTGACGCCGCGGATGTAATACTGGTCCAGCGCCTCGCGCATGCCGGCGATCGCCGCGTCGCGCGTCGATCCCCAGGTGCAGAGCTTGGCGATCATCGGATCGTAGTACATCGAGATCTCGCCGCCCTCGAACACGCCGGTGTCGACGCGGACATGCGGATCGGCGGCCGGCGGCTGGTAATGGGTCAGGCGGCCGGTGGAGGGCAGGAAGTTGCGGAAGGGATCCTCGGCATAGACGCGCGCCTCGACCGCCCAGCCGGTCAGCTTCACGTCGTCCTGGGTGATCGACAGCTTCTCGCCGTAGGCGACGCGGATCATCTGCTCGACGAGGTCGAGGCCGGTGATCAGCTCGGTGACCGGATGTTCGACCTGAAGGCGGGTGTTCATCTCCAGGAAGTAGAAGTTGCGCTCGGCGTCGACGATGAACTCGACAGTGCCGGCCGACTTGTACTGCACCGCGTTGGCCAGGGCCACAGCCTGCTCGCCCATCGCCTTGCGGGTGGCGGCGTCGAGGAACGGCGACGGCGCCTCTTCGATGACCTTCTGGTGGCGGCGCTGGATCGAGCATTCACGCTCGCCCAGATACAGGCAGGTGCCTTGCCCGTCGGCCAGAACCTGGATTTCGATGTGGCGCGGCTGCTGGATGTACTTCTCGACGAAGACGCGGTCGTCGGCGAAGCTGGAGCGCGCCTCGTTCTGGGCCGAGCGGAAGCCCTCACGCGCCTCCTCGTCGTTCCAGGCGACCCGCATGCCCTTGCCGCCACCGCCGGCCGACGCCTTGATCATCACCGGATAGCCGATGTCGCGGGCGATGGTCACCGCCTCGCTGTCGTCGGCGATGACGCCGAGATAGCCGGGGACGGTGGAGACGCCGGCCGCCTTGGCCAGCTTCTTCGACTCGATCTTGTCGCCCATGGCCTGGATGGCGTGGGCGTCCGGACCGATGAAGGCGATGCCGGCGGCGGCCAGAGCCTCCTGGAACTCGCGCTTCTCGGACAGGAAGCCGTAGCCGGGGTGGACGGCCTGGGCGCCGGTCTTCTTGCAGGCATCGACGATGCGGTCGACCAGCAGATAGCTCTGGGCCGACGGGGCGGCGCCGATATGGACGGCCTCGTCGGCCATCTCGACATGCAGGGCGTTCTTGTCGGCGTCGGAATAGACCGCGACGGTCTTGATGCCCATGCGGCGTGCCGTGCGGATGACGCGGCAGGCGATCTCGCCACGATTGGCGATGAGGATCTTCTCGAACATGCTGCCGGCCCTCACAGCGGAATGTTGTCGTGCTTGCGCCAGGGGTTCTGGAGCTGCTTGTTCTTGAGCATGGACAGCGCCTTCGTGATGCGGCGGCGGGTGCCGTGCGGCATGATGACGTCGTCGATGTAACCGCGCGAGGCGGCGACGAAGGGATTGGCGAACTTCTGCTTGTACTCTTCCGTACGCGCCTCGATCTTCTCGGCGTCGCCGATATCGCTGCGGAAGATGATCTCCACCGCGCCCTTGGCACCCATCACCGCGATTTCAGCCGACGGCCACGCATAGTTCAGGTCGCCGCGCAGATGCTTGGACGACATCACGTCGTACGCGCCGCCGTACGCCTTGCGGGTGATGACGGTCACCTTCGGCACGGTGGCCTCGGCGTACGCGTACAGCAGCTTGGCGCCGTGCTTGATGATGCCGCCGTACTCCTGCGAAGTGCCGGGCATGAAGCCGGGGACGTCGACCAGGGTCAGGATCGGGATTTCGAAGGCGTCGCAGAAGCGGACGAAGCGCGCGGCCTTCTTGGAGCTGTCGATGTCCAGGCAGCCGGCCAGAACCATCGGCTGGTTGGCGACGATGCCGACCGTGGAGCCGTTCATGCGGGCGAAGCCGATGAGGATGTTCTTGGCGTATTCCGGCTGGAGTTCGAAGAAGTCGCCCTCATCCACGATCTTGAGGATCAGCTCCTTCATGTCGTAGGGCTTGTTCGGGTTCTCCGGCACCAGCGTGTCGAGCGAGAAGTCCTCGCGGTCGAGCGGGTCGCTGCAGGGGCGGACCGGCGCCTTCTCACGGTTGGAGGACGGCAGGAAATCGACGAAGCGGCGCAGCTGCAGCAGCGCCTCGACATCGTTCTCGAAGGCCAGATCGGCCACGCCCGACTTGGTGGAGTGGGTGACGGCGCCGCCCAGCTCTTCCGCGGTCACGACCTCGTGGGTGACGGTCTTCACCACGTCCGGGCCGGTGACGAACATGTAGGAGCTGTCCTTCACCATGAAGATGAAGTCGGTCATGGCCGGCGAGTACACCGCACCGCCGGCGCACGGCCCCATGATGAGGGAAATCTGCGGGATGACGCCCGACGCATCGACGTTGCGCTGGAACACCTCGGCATAGCCGCCCAGCGAGGCGACGCCCTCCTGGATGCGGGCGCCGCCCGAATCGTTCAGGCCGATGACCGGCGCGCCGACCTTCAGCGCCTGATCCATGATCTTGCAGATCTTCTCGGCATGCGCTTCGGACAGCGCGCCGCCGAAGACCGTGAAGTCCTGGCTGAAGACAAAGACGAGGCGGCCGTTGACGGTGCCGTGGCCGGTGACCACGCCGTCGCCGGGGACCTTCTGGTTTTCCATGCCGAAGTCGATGCAGCGATGTTCGACGAACATGTCGAACTCCTCGAACGATCCTTCGTCGAGGAACAGCTCGATCCGCTCGCGCGCGGTCAGCTTGCCTTTGGCGTGCTGGCCGGCGATGCGCTTCTCACCGCCGCCCAGCCGCGCGGCGGCGCGCTTGGACTCCAACTTGGCCAGAATGTCTTGCATCGGGCGTTTCCAATCCTTGGCGTCGCAGTGACGGTCCCCGCTCCGGCGGCAAGCGACGCAATCATTCACCGGAACGCCGCGGATTATTCACAAACTTCGCAGCGCTTCAAACAGCCTCTTCGCAAAAAGGTGCGAAGTTGCGAAGCCCTTTGCAATTGCGGCTTTGCGCTTGCTAAGATTGCGAAGAACGGCGGATTTCCAAGGCCGTCGCCGGGGCGGGAATTTATACGCATGCAAAAGAAGCTATTCCTTGGCTACAAGCTGCGCCGCCTGCGCGAACAGCGCAGCCTGACCCAGGCCTCGCTGGCCAAGACTCTGGAGCTTTCGCCCAGCTATCTCAACCAGTTGGAGAACAACCAGCGCCCGCTGACCCTGCCGGTGCTGATGCGGATCGCCGCCATCTTCGAGCTGGAACTGTCCGCCTTCCTGGAGGATGAAGACAGTCGGCTGGTCTCCGACCTGCGCGAGGCGCTGGCCGATCCGCTGTTCGTCGGCGCGCCGCTGACCGCGGGCGAGTTGCGCAGCGTGGTGGGCTCCAGCCCGGAACTGGCCCGCCGGGTGCTCAGCCTGCATCAGGCCTATCAGAAGCTGCATGAGCGGGTGCAGTCGCTGGCCGACAGCCTGTCCAACCGCGAACCCAGCAGTCAAGAGGGCGACAGCTTCGCCGGCCCGCAATTTCCCTACGAGGAGGTGCGGGACTATTTCCACTATTGCAACAATTACATCGGCCCGCTGGACGAGGCGGCGGAACGGCTGTGGGACACCGAGAAGATCCATTCCGGATCGCTGCTGAACGAGCTGGCCGCCTATCTGAAGCGCCGCCACGACGTGCGGGTGAAGATCGTCGCCGACGAGGCCGGCGAAACCGCCATGCGCAGCTACGACGCCACCACCGGGACGCTGCGGCTGTCGGCCTTGCTGACCAGCTCCAGCCGCGCCTTTCACATGGCGAACCAGATCGCGCAGCTGGAGTTCGGCGACCAGATCGACGAGCTGGTGGATCAGGCGAAATTCTCCAGCGAGGACGCGCGGTCGATCTGCCGGGTCGGGCTCGCGAATTACTTCGCCGGGGCTCTGGTTCTGCCCTACCGCGCCTTCGCGGCGCAGGCCCGCGCCTTGCGCCACGATGTGGAGCAACTGCAAAGCCGCTTCTCCGCCAGTTTCGAGCAGGTCTGCCACCGGCTGTCCACCCTGCAGCGGCCGGGGGCACGCGGCCTGCCCTTCTATTTCGTGCGGGTCGACATGGCCGGCAACATCACCAAGCGCCATTCGGCGACCCGCTTCCACTTCGCCCGCTTCGGCGGCGCCTGCCCGTTGTGGAACGTGCACGAGGCCTTCGCCCAGCCCGGCAAGATCCTGGTGCAGTTCGCCCAGATGCCCGACCGCACCGCCTATATCAGCATCGCCCGCACGGTGACCAAGCGCGGCGGCGCCTATCTGAAGCCGTCACGCCAGTTCGCCGTCGGGCTGGGCTGCGAGGCAAGCCACGCGCCGGAGTTGGTCTATGCCGCCGGCATCGACATCACCGACATGAAGGCGGCGGTGCCGATCGGCGTGAACTGCCGCCTGTGCGAGCGCACCGATTGCCAGCAGCGCGCCTTCCCGCCGATCGGCAGCGAATTGCGGGTGAACGAGCATCACCGCAGCTTCGTGCCCTATCTGTTCAACCCGCCGGACACACGGTCCGGCTGACCTTCGCGCCGGTCGGGACCGCCTCGCCCCCGTCGCCGTCGTCACCCCGGTCGAGAACGACCCGGTCACGCCCTTCGCCCTTGGCCCGGTACAGCGCATTGTCGGCACGGATCAGCAGGCGGTCGATGCCGTCGCCGTCCCGGAAGCCGGCGACGCCGAAACTGCCGGTCTGCCGGTGGCCGTTGGGGAAGCCATAGGCGCGCATGGTCCGCCGCAACCGCTCGGCAAGCGCAAACGCGGCTTCCAGGGTGGTCTCCGGGCAAAGAATCAGGAACTCCTCGCCACCCCAGCGGCCGACCGTGTCGGTCGACCGCAGCACTTCGCGGGCCAGACCGGCGAATTCAACCAGGACCTGATCGCCAAAAACATGGCCGTAGCGGTCGTTGACCTGCTTGAAATGGTCCAGATCGATGAGGATGATCGACATCGGCCTGCCATAGCGGACGGCCCGCTCCATTTCCGAGCGGCAGACGTCGTTCAGGTGGCTGCGGTTGGCAAGGCCGGTCAATACGTCGGTGCGCGACTGCACCCGCAGCCGCTCGTTCACCCGCATCAGCTTCAGAATCCAGAACAGGCTGGTCAGAATGACCGCCGCTGGAATGGCCAACAGCTTCGCCAGCGTCCACGGATCGAGCGGCGACTGGACCTGAATGGCGACATGCCGGTTGGCGATGACGGTACGCTCCGCGGACGAGATCGTCCGAACCCCGCGATCGAGGGCGGCCAGGAGGTCCGGCTCGTCCCGGCGCACGCCGATCCGCAGCAGATTCTCATAACCCGGCAGATGGCCCGCAACCTTCAGGTTGAACCAGCCGGCCGTCTTGATGGTGTAGACGGCGACCGTCAGCGACCTCAGCGTCATGTCGGCTTTGCCGCGGGAAACCATGGCAAATGCCTCGGCCTCGGTGTCGACCAGGACGATGCTCAGGTTGGGGAAATCGCGCCGCACCCTCTCTTCGATCGACGTGCCCTTGGGAAGCACCATCGTCTCGCCGCTGAGCCCGGCGAGATCGGCGACATAGTCGTGACCCTCCCGCGTCACCAGCACATTGGGATCGACGAACAGCGGTTCGGTGAAGGCCAGCCACTCCTCGCGCGTCGGCGTCCGGTTCAGAAAGCTGAGGAAGCGGCATCGCCCGTCACGCGCCGCCGCTATGCTTTCCTCCCAATCACGGGTCGGCAGGACACGCAGTTCCACCCCGGAGCGTTGCGAAACCAGGGACAGCAGGTCCGCGGCGATTCCCTGGTGCTTTCCGTCGGCGGTGATCGATTCGTAGGGCGGCCAGTCCGGATCGGTGCAATAGGGAATCGCCTCGCCGCCATGCGCCGCCGCACTGACCAGCAGTTGTACCGGAACCGCAAGCGCCGCCAGGAGGTGCCGCAGTCGGCCCAACGGTCGCCCGGACATCGATTCTGCCATAGAGCCACTTCTCCGGCGTCGGCCTGCCTACCCAGGTATTTCGTGGCAGGATAACGCGCTTCCTGGATCAGGGCTTGCTAAATGATGCTCCGCTGGCCCGTAACTTGCTGAGAATGGGTCGCAAGATCGGCCGGAGCGCTGACCTCGGTCGTTTTCCGGCCCGATCGCTGCAAGCTGCGTCGCATTTTGCCAATGGCGGGCCATGGACGGTGACAATCTGCATCACGCCCCCAACCGGCGGGGGACGGCCTTCGCTCCCGAAGCGCTGGCCCGCATGCTGTCGGTATCGACCGCGGCCCTGGCCCAGGGACGCGGCATCGCCCTGGACGTGAGCGTGCTGAGCGGCATGCCGCCGCGGCTGGTGGGCGATGCGGAAACCGCAGGCGCGCTGTGCAACGCGCTGGCCGCCAGCGCCATCGCCAATGCCGGCCCCGGCCGGCTGGATGTCCGCTTGTCGGCCCTGCCGGCGGGGGATGAGCGCGTGACCCTGCGGGCCGAGCTGACCGGACGCTTCGACAGCCATGGCGAGACCGGCTTCGGCCAGGAACTCGCCCGGCGCCTGCTGGCCGCGCTGGGCGCCCAGATGACGGTGGAACACCATGCCGACGGGATGCGGCGGGCGGTGCTGGACATGCCGGTCGCCCTGCCCTCCCGCACCACCGACGCCGAGCGGCTGATGAGCTGGGCACGCGCACGCGGCGGCCGGCTGCTGGTGGTGGACGACAGCGCCACCAACCGCATGGTGGTCGCCGGGCTGCTCGCCAAAGCGGGATTCTCGGTCGAAACCGCCAATGGCGGAGCGGAAGCGGTGGAGGCCGTCGCCCAGGCGCCGGTTCCGCCCGAAGCGGTGCTGATGGACGTCGCCATGCCCGACATGGACGGGGTGACGGCGACCGCAACCATCCGCCGGCTGGGCGACGGGCGGGGCCGCATCCCGATCATTGCCGTCACCGCCAACGCCCAGCCGGAAGATCGCATCCGCTGCCTGTCCGCCGGGATGAACGACTATCTGACCAAGCCGGTGCGGCGCGCCGACCTGCTGGGCGCCCTGGAACGCTGGCTGGCGACTCCACCGATCTGAGAAACCGTCCTCATCAGAAGGACGAGTCCGGCTCCGTCAGGAAGGCCACCTCTTCGGGCGTGCTGGTACGGCCGAGGATGGCGTTGCGGTGGGGGAAGCGGCCGAAGCGCTGGATGATCTCGCGGTGCCGCCGGGCATAGCGTACCGTCGTCTCGTCGCCCACCCGCTCGGTGAACAGGGCGACGGAGCGGTCCTGGCTCGCCATGTCTTCGTGATGCTCGAAGGGCAGGTAGAGGAAGATCCGCTCGTCGGTCGTGCATTCCAGATCGAAGCCGTTGGCGACGGCATGGTCGCTGATGCCCCGCGCCTTGCCGTCGGTGGCGAAGGCGCGCGGATCGTTGCGGAACATGTTGCGCGGCACCTGATCCAGCAGCACGCACAGCACGATGCAACCGTCGACATCCTCCTTCCAATGATCGTACGCGCCGCGCGCCGCCGCCTCGTAATGCGGGCCCAGCGTATCGGCGACCGCCCGGTCGAAGCTGGCCGATTTGCGGAACCAATAGGGCTTCATCGCCTCGTCGAACCAGAAATCGACGATCTCGTCGATCAGCGTGTCCACCATCGTTCTCTCCACCCCTGCGTCTGACGCCCGAAGAGCTTATACCCCCAAACAGGAACAGGGCGCCCAACGGGGCGCCCTGTCCAGGTCTCACATCACCTCACCGAACCGTCAGGCTCAGTGCAGCGTGCTCCACAGCTTGCGCTTGGCGGCGTACATCAGGCCGGCCAGCACCAGCAGGAACAGGATGACCTTGACGCCCATCTGCTTGCGGGCATCCAGGTGCGGTTCCGCGACGAAGGTCAGGAAGGTCGCCACGTCGTGCGCCTCCTGCTCCACCGTCGCCTTGGTGCCGTCGGCGTAGGTGACGCCGTCGGGCTGCAGGATGTTCGGCATGCCGACCTGATGGCCGGGGAACACCTTGTTGTAGTTCATGCCGTCCATCAGATGGACATCGGCCGGCGGCTCCTCGAAGCCGGTCAGGAAGGCGTAGACGTAATCCTCGCCACCCACACGGGCCTTGGCCATCAGCGACAGGTCCGGCGGCAGCGCGCCGTTGTTCGCCACGCGGGCGGCCTGGTCGTTCGGGAACGGAGCCGGGAAATGGTCGGCTGGGGTGCCCGGACGCATGAACATCTCACCCGCGTCGTTCGGGCCGGCATGCACCTCATAGCCGGCGGCGAGCGCCTTCAGCTCGTCTTCCTTGAAGCCGATGCCGGCCAGCGTGCGGATCGGCACCAGATTCATGGAGTGGCAGGCCGAGCAGACTTCCTTGTAGATCTGGAAGCCGCGCTGCGCCGCCGCCTTGTCGATGGTGCCGAAGATGCCGGAATGCGGCCAGCTCTGCTTGGGGATGTGCACGCCTTCGGCGGCCTGCGCGGCCCCGGCGATGCCGAGCGCCAGCGCCGCCGAAAGGATTGCAGTCTTCAACGCGCGCATCAGGCCTTCTCCATCGGCTTGGCATGGGCGCCGGCGGCGATGCCACCACCGCCCTTCAGAACGGACTCGGAGATGCTGGTGGGAAGCGGAGGCGTACGCTCCAGCTTGCCCAGCAACGGCAACAGAATCAGGAAGTGGAAGAAGTAGTAGGCGGTGCCGATACGCGCGATCAGCAGCCAGGAGCCCTCGGCCGGCTGCGAACCGGCATAGCCCAGGATCAGGGCGTCGATCGCCAGGATCCAGAAGAACTGGCGGTAGACCGGGCGGAACTTGCAGCTGCGGATCTTGGAACGGTCGAGCCACGGCAGGAAGGCCAGCAGCGCGATCGAGCCGAACATCGCCAGCACGCCGCCCAGCTTGTCCGGGATCGCGCGCAGCATGGCGTAGAAGGGCAGGAAGTACCATTCCGGCACGATGTGCGCCGGGGTCACCAGCGGGTTGGCCGGAATGTAGTTGTCCGGATGACCCATGTAGTTCGGCATGAAGAACACGAACACGGCGTAGATGATCAGGAAGATCACCACGGCGAAGCCGTCCTTGACCGTCACGTACGGGTTGAACGGGACGGTGTCCTGCGGACCCTTGGGTTCGATGCCGAGCGGGTTGTTCGAACCGCAGACATGCAGCGCCGCCGTGTGCAGGATCACCAGACCCAGCAGGACGAAGGGCAGCAGGAAATGCAGCGCGAAGAAGCGGTTCAGCGTCGGGTTGTCGACCGAGAAACCACCCCACAGCAGCGTGACGATGGGATCGCCGACGATCGGGAAGGCGGAGAACAGGTTCGTGATGACGGTGGCGCCCCAGAAGCTCATCTGGCCCCAGGGCAGCACATAGCCCATGAAGGCGGTGCCCATCATGACGAGGAAGATGATGACGCCCAGGATCCACAGGATCTCGCGCGGCGCCTTGTAGGAGCCGTAATACATGCCGCGGAACATGTGGATGTAGACGGCGATGAAGAACATCGACGCGCCGTTGGCGTGCACATAGCGCAGCAGCCAGCCGTAATTCACGTCGCGCATGATGCGCTCGACCGAAGTGAAGGCCAGCGAGGTGTGCGACGAGTACTGCATCGCCAGGAACAGGCCGCTGGCGATCATGATGACCAGCATGATGCCGGCAATGGCACCGAACGCCCACAGATAGTTGACGTTCCGCGGCATCGGGTAGTGGTTGTACTCGTGATCCAGCATCGTGAAGATCGGCAGGCGGCTGTCGATCCAGTTCACGACCGGATTCTTGAACTTGGTGGCTTGAACCTGAGCCATCTCGGGGTCTCCAGAACCGTTGGGCCGCTTAACCGAGCCGGATCTTGGTATCGCCGGTGAAGGCGTACGTCGGAAGGACAAGGTTGGCGGGGGCCGGGCCCTTGCGGATGCGCCCAGCGGTGTCGTAGTGCGAGCCGTGGCAGGGGCAGAACCACCCACCATAGTCGCCGCGCGGATCGGTGACCTTCTGCCCGAGCGGCACACAGCCCAGATGCGTGCAGATGCCGATGACGATCAGCCATTCCGGCTTCTTCACGCGGGCATCGTCGGCAACCGGGTCGCGCAGGTCGTTCAGATTGACTTCCTTGGCGGACTCGATCTCTTCAGCGGTGCGGTGGCGGACAAAGACAGGCTTTCCGCGCCAGGTGACCGTGATCGCCTGGCCGACGGCCACGGGGGCCAGATCGACGTCGATGGAGGCGAGCGCCAGGGTGTCGGCTGCCGGGTTCAGGCTGTCGATAAAGGGCCAAGCCGCCGAGGCCGCCCCGACGACGCCGACCGCACCGGTGGCAAGATACAGAAAATCGCGGCGGGAACCCCCCTCGCCGCCGGAGGCCGCGTGGCCACCCGTCCCGGGCGGATGCGTGGTCTGAGCCATAAGCCTGTTTCTCCTCAAGGCATGCCCGACGCCCTTTGCCCGCGCCGGACGACCGATGGACCGTAATACTGCAAGACGCGGTTAGCCCGCCCGCCGGAAGGAAAATCCTCAGGCACGCCGCGTCCGTCCGGAGTGGGTATCTCCGGATTCAGACCTGCGGTATACCGTCGCGTCGACATCTTGAAAAGTCCTTGGCCGGGGGACAATTTGTCGCGTGTGCGAAGGGCAAGAACATTTGTATGCAAAACAAACACTTCGAAGCAAGGCCCGCGTTGCGCCTTGTGCTGTTCGAACCCGACATTCCGCAGAATGCGGGGACCCTGATGCGACTCGCGGCAGGGCTCGGCGTCGCGCTCGACCTGATCGAACCCTGCGGCTTCGTGCTGGATGACCGCCGGTTGCGGCGCGCCGGGATGGACTATCTGGACCATCTGGACTGGGTACGGCACAGCTCGTGGTCCGCATACCGCGCGGCGCCGCAGGCCGGGCGGCTGGTGCTGCTGACCACGCGGGCGGCGATTCCCTACACCGACTTCCGCTTCGCCCCCGGCGACCGCATCCTGGTCGGCCGCGAGAGCGCCGGGGTGCCCGACGAGGTGCATGACGCCGCCGACGCCCGGCTGGTGATCCCGATGGTGCCGCCCGCCCGCTCCTTGAACGTTGCGGTCAGCGCCGCGATGGTGTTGGGTGAGGCCTTGCGGCAGACTGCCGCCGCAGGTCTCCAGACCCTCTCTGCACAGCCGGAAACGCCATGACAGCCGACCCCAGCACCGTCGAAGACCGCAAGGCCCGCGCCGCCGCCTGGTTCCAGGAGCTGCGCGACCGCATCTGCGCCGCCTTCGAGACGCTGGAGGACGAGCTGACCGGCACCCATGCCGACCTGCCCCCCGGCCGGTTCGAGCGCAAGAGCTGGGCCCGCCCCGACCATGGCGGCGGCGAGGGCGGCGGCGGCACCATGTCGGTGATGAAGGGCCGGGTGTTCGAGAAGGTCGGGGTCAACATCTCGACCGTCCACGGCACCTTCAGCCCGGAATTCCGCGCCAACATCCCCGGTGCCGCCGAGACCGGCGCGTTCTGGGCATCGGGGATCAGTCTGGTGGCGCACATGCGCTCGCCGCTGGTGCCGGCGACGCACATGAACACGCGCCACATCGTGACGACCAAAGGCTGGTTCGGCGGCGGCGCCGACCTGACGCCGATGATCCCGGACGACCGGGACACCGCCGATTTCCATGCCGGTCTGCGCGCCGCCTGCGACCGCCACGACCCGGACTATTATCCGCGCTACAAGGAGTGGTGCGACCGCTATTTCTACCTGCCCCACCGGGACGAGGCGCGCGGCGTCGGCGGCATCTTCTTCGACAATCTCGAGTCGGGCGACTGGGATGCCGACTTCGCCTTCACACGCGACGTCGGCACCGCCTTCCTCGACACCTACGTCGCCCTGGTCCGCCGGCACATGAACCGGCCCTGGACCGCCGAGCAGCGCGAGCACCAGCTGGTCCGCCGCGGCCGGTACGTCGAATTCAACCTGCTCTACGACCGCGGCACCACCTTCGGCCTGAAGACCGGCGGCAACACCGAGGCGATCCTGATGAGCCTGCCGCCGGAAGTGAAGTGGCCCTGACCTAGCGGCGGGGACCGAGGCCCATCTGCAGCCAGGGTGCCCAGGCCTGCCGCACCATCTCGCCCCACAGCCGCATCGGCGCCATCCACAGCTCGGCCATGCCGGCTGCCGCCGCCATCGGGTCGGCGGCCGGCTTGCCGCCGAGGGGGCCGGCCAGCAGCAGCGGGGTCATCAGGCTGGGGGCCAGCAGCTTGGCCACGGCATCGAAGGACGGGGTGGCGCGGAACTGGATGGCGATCACCTCCGTGCCGTCGTCGCCGGCCTCGCGGTGGCGGATCTGGATTTCCAGGTTCGGCAGATGGGCGGTCAGCGTCGTCTCGTCCGGCTTGCGGTCCATGCTCAGGCGCTCCATTCGGGTTTTTGGCCGGGATTGGGCCGGAATTTTGCCGATCCAGGATAGGGTTTTCGCAACTGCGAAGAAACCCTCTCCGAAGGGGGTAAAGGCAACCAAACACCGCGCCGGCCGTTGTTGGCCGTATGGACAGCACCCTCCCCCCACCCGATGCGGCCCCGTCCGACGCGGACACCCCCTCGCCCGAGCAGGAAGCCGCCTGCGCCGGGCTGACCTACAGCTCCGACGAGATGCCCGGCATCCGGCGGCGGCGCTACGGCAAGGGCTTCCGCTTTCTCTGGCCCGACGGGGCGCAGGTGACGGAGGAGGACACGCTGGCGCGCATCCGGAAGCTGGCGATCCCGCCCGCCTACCGCGACGTCTGGATCTGCCCCGATCCTGACGGCCATCTGCAGGCGACCGGCCGCGACGCCAAGGGGCGCAAGCAGTATCGCTACCACCGCCGCTGGACCGAACTGCGCGAGGGCACAAAGTTCGGCCGCATGCTGGATTTCTGCCGCGCCCTGCCGCATCTGCGCGAGCGGGTGAACGCCGACCTCGGCCATCGCGGCCTGCCGCGGGAGAAGGTGCTGGCTGCCGTGGTCGGCCTGCTGGAAACCACGCTGATCCGCGTCGGCAACGAGAGCTATGCCCGCGAGAACAAGAGCTATGGCCTGACCACGCTGCGCGACGGCCACACCGAGATCGAGGGGTCGGAGGTCCGCTTTTCCTTCAAAGGCAAGTCGGGCAAGGAATGGAATGTCTCGCTGCGTGACCGCCGGCTGTCGCGCGTCGTCGCCGCCTGCCGCGACGTGCCGGGCGACGAGCTGTTTCAGTATCTCGATGCCGACGGCCAGCGCCACGCGGTGACCTCCGGCGACGTCAACGCCTATCTGCGCGAGGCGACCGGCGCCGATTTCACCGCCAAGGACTTCCGCACCTGGGCGGGCACGGTGCTGGCCGCCATGGCTCTGCGCGAGTTCGAGAGCTTCGACAGCGCCAGCGCCGCCAAGCGCAACGTCACCCGCGCCATCGAGCAGGTCGCCACCCGCCTGGGCAACACCCCCAGCGTCTGCCGCAAGAGCTACGTCCACCCCGAGGTGCTGGACGCCTATCTGGAGGGCGACCTGCTGGAGTCGCTCAAGCGCGAGGTCGAGGCGGAGCTGCGCAACGAGTTGGCGGGGCTGAGTGGCGAAGAGGCCGCGGTGCTGGCATTCTTGCGCGAGAGGCTGGAACGGGAGACGGCGTCGCGGGCGCGGGAGAAGCGGTAGGTAGCGGGCTCTCGCCCGCTCAAACCGCCTCCGCCGCCTCCGTCACCGGCAGCAGGCGGCGCATGACCAGGCAGACCAGATCGCCGGCGATCAGGCCGTCCGCTCCCACATGGGACTGCACGCTGCGCAGCACCAATTCGGTGCGGTCGCGGGCGGACATGCCGCGGCTGTGGGCCAGGGCGGCGGCGAGCCGCTCCTCGCCGAAGGGCTCGCGCTGGCCATCGATGGAGCGCAGCACGCCGTCGGTGCACAGGAACAGCGTTTCGTCCTGGTTCAGCGTCACCACAGCTTCGGCATAGGGCGCGCCGCGGCGGACGCCCAGCGCCGGACCGCCGGTGGCGGTCAGGAACTCCACCCCGCCGTCGGCGGTGATGCGGCAAGCGCCGCGATGACCGGCGGCGGCATGGACCAGCGTGCCGGCGACACGGTCATAGACGGCGACGAAGACGGAAGCGAAGCCGTTGAAGGGGCTTTCGCCGCACAGCCGCTCGTTCGCATGGGTCAGGATCGCCGCCGGGCCGACGCCGGGACGGGCCGCTTCGCGGATGGCGCCGCGCACCATCAGCATCAGGAAGGCCGCCGGCACGCCGCCGCCGGACACGCCGGCGGTGACCAGCAGGCTGTAGCGCTCGTCCAGCTCGATCACGTCATAGAAGTCGCCGCTGACCGTATGGCCGGGCAGCAGCATACCGTAGAACTGGCTGTCGCGGCCGACCGGCAGCTGGCGGGGCAGCAGGTTGGACTGCACGTCGCGGGCGGCGCGCTGCTCCTCCTCGATCAGCTGTTCGGCGGCGGCCAGCTTCTCCGTCTTGGTCTCCAGCTCCGCCCCGCGCATGACCAGCTGAGCGTCGAGCGTCTCCTCGCGCGCGGTCGCCTCCATCGCCATGCGGCGGAAGACGCGCGACAGCCGGCCAAACTCGTCGTCACGGTCGGCGGCCTCGTTCAGGGTGAAGGGGTTGAAGCGGCCGGCCTCCACCGCCTTGACCGCCTCGCTCAGCCGCTCCACCGGCGCCATCTGGTCGCGGGCGAAGCGCACGCAGGCATAGACGCCGAGCGCCAGCACGAGGACGCCGACCAGACCGCCGATCTTCAACTGGCGGCTCAGCATCGCCCCGGGCTCCGTATAGGGAACCCGCACGACGGCGACCGTCGGCACGCCCGCCGCCGAACCCGCGGCGGTGGCGGGGCCGGCGTAACGGATCGGCGCCAGCGCCAGCATGCTGTTGCCCGCCACGCGGATCGCCACGTCGCCGCCCGGCACCACCGCCTTCGCCGCCGAAATGTCGGCGTCCGACAACGGACCGCCGGCCCCGTCGCCCATCACCGCCCCACGGGCCAGCACCCGCCCGTCGCGGTCGAGCAGCCATGCCCCCTCCACCGCGCGGGTGGCGAGCAGCCCGTCGATCAGGCCGTCGGTGCCGGCGTTGCGCACGATGTCGGCGAGGCGCCGCACGTCGGTGCCAACCTGGACGATGCGCGGCTTGTCGACGCCGGTCACGCCGGCGAACTTCATCAGCCGGCCGTTCTCCGTCGCCGGTTCGGAAACCACCGACGCGGGGGAGCGGTTCAGCAGGCCGGTATAAGCGCCGTGGCGCGGCCCGCCCTTGGCATCCTGGCCGAAGACCGGGTCGGGACCGGCGAGATTGTGCAGATAGGCCCGGCCGCGGTTGTCGGTGATCCACATTTCGTCCGGGCCGCCGGCTTCGGCGATCTGCTTCAGCCGGTCGTTGATCGCGCGCGGCGACTGCTTCGCCGCTTCCGCCATCGCCACCAGATGGGCGGTCAGCGTCGCTTCCGACAGCAGCCGTTCAGACAGCAGGGCGTCGACCTCCTGCGGGATGTCGCGGGCCTGGGCGGCCCCGCGCGCGAGCAGCCCGGCGGTCAGCCGCGCCTCCGCCTCGATCCGCTCGGTCAGGGCGGCGCGCGTCGTCCAGGCCATCGTCGTGGTGACCGCCGCGATCGCCAGCAGCACCAGACCGGTGACCAGCAGGATCAAACGCTGTTGGAACGTCATGGGTTTGCGCCCGCCCCCTGTGGCTGAACAAGCAATTTGCCTTTGCCACCGCTTCTACCGGTCCCGGGCGCGCAAGTCCAGGCACCGGTCGGTGTGGACTTGCGGCAGAACGCTCCGCCGGAGCATCGTGCGCAAGATTCAACCGCAGGCGCGACATTATCTCTTTCGTAACCAGATGGTCGGTATGACGGACAGGATCCGCCGCCTTCCCGCTGGTGCACGCCCATGCCGATGAATGTCCTGGAAATCGCCATCTATGCCATGGTCCTCACCGCCGGCAATCCGCAACCCTACGAATGCGTGGCGGTGAAGCCGGAGGGGGTGAACTGCACCAACGGCCTGTCGGCGAAGCCCGACGGACCGAATCTGCTGTTCAACTCCGGGATCCAGGTCATCAAGGACCGTCAGGGCCGCGTGCAGCTGAGCAACGGGCTGCAGACCCGCTTCGACAGCTCCGCCTGGGTGGAATTCCAAGATGCGGGCAAGAAGCCGGTGGTCAGCGTCCGCAAGACCGGCCCGCTGCGCTTCAAATTTTCCAACGGCTTCCAGTGCGAGGCGATGGGCAACCCGGAAGACATGGCCCGCTGCTACAAGCCCTGACGGCAGTCTCTGCTCAGCGGCTGATGCCGCGGCGGTCCATCTCGTCTTCGATGGCGCGGCGGTTCTGCCGGATCTGGCGCTGTTCCTCGCTCAACCGTTCATACTGGTTGCGCAGGTCGCGGTCGGAATAGTCGCTATAGGCATTGCCGCGGCGATTGCCGGAGGAACCTTCGTAGCGGCGGCCATCCCGATTCACGTCGCGGTTCAGATCGCGCTCGTCGCCCGCGCGGCCGTCGCGGTCCTGCGGGTAGGCGTTGGGGTTGACCGCACGGTTCAGCTGGTCGAGAGCCCCGCCCCATCCATTCTGCGATTGCCCATTCTGGGATTGGCCGCTCTGGGCCAGCGCCGGTGACGAGAGGGCCAGGACGGCCGCGGCCGCCAGGATGACTGTACGCATCGGACGTATCCCCTTCATGCGGTTGTCGTTCTCTTATCGACAACCGCCGGGGAAGCGATCCGTTACGACGCCAAGGGATCAGGACCCAGATCGGCACGGCCGTGCGGGGCGTCGAGGTCCAACTCCGGCCCCTTCGGCACGATGCCGGTGGGGTTGATGGTGGCGTGGCTGCCGTAGTAATGGCGCTTGATGTGGTCGAAATTCACCGTCTCCGCCACGCCCGGCACCTGATAGAGGTCGCGCAGATAGCCCGACAGGTGCGGATAGTCGGCGATCCGCCGCTTGTTGCACTTGAAATGCCCGACATAGACGGCGTCGAATCGCACCAGCGTGGTGAAGAGGCGCCAATCCGCCTCGGTCAGGCGGTTTCCGACCAGCCAACGCCGGGTCGCCAGCTTGGCGTCGATGCCGTCCAGCGCGGCGAACAGCGCGTCGAAGGCGGCCTCGTACTTGTCCTGGGAGGTGGCGAAGCCGGCCTTGTAGACGCCGTTGTTGATGGCGTCGTAGACGAAGGCGTTGACGCGGTCGATCTCCCCCACCAGCTCCGGCGGGCAGAAGTCGGTGTGCACGTCGGTGAAGGCGTCGAACTCACGGTTGAGCATGCGGATGATCTCCGCCGACTCGTTGTTCACGATGCTGCCGGTCTTCTTGTCCCACAGCACCGGAACCGTCACCCGGCCGCTGTAGCCGGGATTGGCCTTCAGGTAGACTTCGTACAGCCGGCGGGCGCCGGTGACGGGTTCCGGCTCCGCGAAGGTCCAGCCGTCCGACAGCATCAGCGGATCGACCACGCTGACGCCGATCACCCCGTCCAGCCGCTTCAGCTTGCGGAAAATCAAGGTGCGGTGCGCCCAGGGGCAGGCCAGCGACACCATCAGGTGATAGCGTCCGGCCTCCGCCGGGTAGGGGGTGGAGCCGTCGGCCGACACCCGGTCGCGGAACTGCGCCTCCGTCCGAACGAACGCGCCGCCGGTCTTCTTGGTGTCGTACCACTGGTCGTGCCACTGTCCGTCGATCAGCAGGCCCACGGCTCCCTCCTCTTCTTCAGCGTTTGTGACGGGTCATCAACCGTGCAGCTTGGTCGCGATCTCGGCGACATGGCGGCCCTGATAGCGGGCGCCGTCCAACTCGACCGCGCTCGGCCGGCGGGAGCCGTCGCCGTCGGCGATGGTGCTGGCGCCATAGGGCGAGTTGCCCATCACCTCCGAAACGCCCATCTGGCCCTGGAAGGAATAGGGCAGGCCGACGATCACCAAGCCCAGATGCAGAAGCACGGTGTGGGTGCTGAGGATCGTGCTCTCCTGCCCGCCATGCTGGGTTGCAGTGGAGGTGAAGGCCGCGCCGACCTTGCCGACGAGCGCACCCTTGGCCCACAGGCCGCCGGTCTGGTCGAGGAAGTTCTTCATCTGCGAGGCCATGTTGCCGTAGCGGGTCGGCGTGCCGATGACGATGGCGTCGTACTGGGCCAACTCGTCCACCGTGGCGACGGGGATGTTGCTCTCGTCCTTGTAATGGGCGGACTGGCGGACGGCCTCCGGCACCAGTTCCGGCACGCGCTTCACCGCCACCTCGGTCCCGGCGACGGAGCGGGCGCCCTCGGCCACCGCCTGCGCCATCTCCGACACGTGACCCCAGCTGCTGTAATAGAGGACCAGAACCTTCGCCATCGCCGTCACTCCCTGTTTCGTTGCGTCATCGGGCCGCCGTGGCCGGTCATGGCCGCGGCGTGACACCAAACATAGGGCGCAACGGCCTTTCCGGTATTGCCGGATCTTGGCACCTCATTGTTTCCGGGTGTACAACAATGCCATGGATCGCCTCGACGACATGCTCGCCTTCATCAAGGTGGTGGACACCAAGAGCTTCACCGCCGCCGCCGATCGGCTCAACCTGTCGAAGTCGGTGGTCTCCCGCCGCATCGGTGAGTTGGAGAACCGGCTCGGCGCCCGGCTGCTGAACCGCACCACCCGCAAGCTCAGCCTGACCGAGGTGGGGCAGGCCTATTACGAGCGCTGCACCCGCATCCTGGCCGATCTGGAGGAGGCGGAGCAGGCGGTCGCCGACCTGCATGCCGCGCCGCGCGGCCGGCTGCGGCTGAACGCGCCGGTCAGCTTCGGCATCCTGCATCTGGCCCCGGCGGTGGCGGAGTTCCTGGAGCGTTATCCGGCCATCGAGATCGACATGGACCTGAACGACCGCACGGTCGATCTGGTCGACGAAGGCTATGATCTGGCGGTTCGCATCGGCAAGCTGCGCGACAGTTCGCTGATCGCCCGGCGGCTGGCCCCCGCGCGGATGGCGCTGTGCGCCAGCCCGGCCTATCTGCAGAAGCATGGCGTGCCGGAGACGCCGGACGATCTGGCCAACCACAACTGCCTGATCTACACCAACGTGCCGACGCCGGACCTCTGGCCCTTCACCGTCGATGGCGAGCCCCGCAACGTCCGCGTCTCCGGGCCGATCCGCAGCAACAACGGCGATCTGCTGCGCGAAGCGGCGGTGGCCGGTGTCGGCTTCATCATGTCGCCGACCTTCCTGTGCGGTCAGGCGCTGGCGCGCGGCGAACTGGTCAGCGTCATGCACCGCCACATCCCCTCGGAACTGGCGGTCAACGCGGTCTATCCGCAGAACCGCCACCTGTCGCCGAAGGTGCGGGTGTTCGTGGATTTCCTGGTCCAGCGATTCGGCCCGCGCCCCTATTGGGACTGCGCGCTGCTGGACACGCTGTCGCCGGAGGAAGGCTGATAAGGTTTAGGAGGGCTGGTTGGGCCGGCGGCGGGAACGCAGGTTCAGCGCGGTGATGAAATTCGGCTGCTGGCCAACCACCGGGCCTTGCGGAACCGGCTTCTTCGGGGCGGTGGACAGGAAGCCGCCGACCCGGCCGCGCAGTTCGACCGCATGGTGCGCCGCCTCGTCCGCGGTTTCCGCCACCTGGCGGCGGACCGACGGCTCCAGCGTGTTGAAGGCGCGGGAGGCGAATTCGAAGGCCGGCTGCGATTTGGTGGCGATCACCTGACGCAGCGCCTTGGACACCAGCACCGTGTCGAGACCGCCCGGCCCCTCCACCCCGTCCAGCACGTCGGCGAGGATGCCGATGGCCTGGATCGTGCGGTTGTCGTCCAGCGAAAGGTCGTGAGCGTCCATACGGGTCTTCCGATCGTCTCAAGCGGTACGGGTCCCGTCCCTGCGGACACCCGGTTTGCACCAGACGAATCATAGTGTTTGCGCCGGCATCTGGCAATGGACGCCATATCGGCCGGCGGTGGAATCGTTAAGACTGCGCTTGGATGTTTATTGCCGGGTGGCGAAGGTCGGCGGCAGCAGCCGTTCGACGCAGGCGCCGGCATCGCCCACGGCCAGCGTCTCGACAAAGCGGGCGGCGGCGTTGCGGCCGCACAGGCTGGCGCCCAGCACGTCATGGCCGAGGCCGCGGAAGGACAGCAGCGTTGCCCGCGGCAGGCTCCGCCCCATCGCCTCGGCCTGCGCCGGGGCGGTGAAGGTGTCGTAGGCGCCGGTCAGGATCAGCACCGGCACGTCCGACGTGGCCGGCCGGTAGAAGGACGCATCGACCGGCCGCAGGCCAAGCGCCGGACAGGCGGCGTCGTAATCGGTCTCCACCGATTCGGCCATCACATAGGGGCGCAGGTCGGCGGCCGCGCGGCGGGCGGCGGCGGCGTCGATGTGCGGCCGGTTCTCGCGGCAGCCGACGGTCAGGTTCAGGCCGTAGGCCAGACTGTCCAGCACGGTCCAGATCGGCGGCGGCATCACCAGGGACAGGATGGCCGGGTCGTCCACCCGCCCCGCTGCCGCAGGATCGCCGACGATGCGATCGAGACGGTCGAGCAGGGCCGGCACCGCCACCATCCCGTCGCCGCTGCCCAGACGCAGCGCCAGGACGCCCGCCAGCGTCGGCCAGTCCAGGCGCAGGTTGGTCTCCCGCCCGGTGACGGGATGACGCAGACGCAACTCCAGTGGCCGGCGTTCCAACGCGACCGACAGCCGCTCGACCGCCTGTCCCAGCCGGGGAAAGGCGCGGGCGCAGTCGGGCTGGGCGGCGCAATCCTCGACCATGCGGCGGTGGGCCTTCCGGATGGCGGTCAGACGGTCAAGGTCGAGCCACGTCGCGTCCGCCGTGGCCGGGGAGTTCAGCACGAGGCTGCGCACCGCCGCCCCGTCGATGCGCAGAAGTGCCTGCGCCAGCACCCCACCGTATGAGGTCGCGACAACGTTCCAGCGCTCCACCCCCAACGCGCGGCGCAGTGCCGGCAGGTCGGCCGCGCTCTGGCCGCTGTCGAAATTCTCAAGCCGGTAGCCGGCGCGGCGCAAGGGCTCCAGGCAGGCGGTGGCGTCCTCCGCCGTCACGCCGCCGAACCAGTAGCGCAGCGGGTCGAGCCCCGGACAGCGCAACGAGGGTTTCGACAGGCCCGTGCCGCGTTGATCGACCAGGATGACGTCGCGGCCGGCCCGTATCGGCGCCAGGATCGCGGCGGTGCCGCGCAGATCGTCGCTGCCGCCCTGCCCCGGCCCGCCGCTGAGCAGCACCACCGGATCGGCCGCGGGCGCGCCGTTCAGCGCCGGCAGGATCGTCACGAACAGGTCGACCGGCAGGCTGTCCGCCCGCTGCCAGTCGGACGGCACGCGAAAGGACCGGCAGCGCGGCGCCGGCCCGGCCGGCAATGGGCCATCCGGGCAGCGGGTCTCCGACAGCGCCGGGAGGGCCGGCGGGACGGGAGCGACGGCGGGGACCGGCGCGGGAAGAGGGGCCGGGAGGGGAGCGGGGACGGGAGCCGGTATGGCAGGCGACGGCTCCACCGCCACGATCTGCGGCGGCGCAGGAGCAGGGCTCGCCAGCCGGTCGATGCCGCGGCCGAGCAGCCCGCCGGCCAGCGCGCAGAGCGCCAGAAGGCCGGCGATGACGGCAAGACGCCGGCCGCCACCGCTTTTCATCGGCGGAGCTATTCGGCGACGGTGGCGAAGAAGGCGGACTGGGCGACCACGCCGCCCTTGGCCTCCGCCTTCGCCAGCGCGCCGCGCAGGCTCGCCAGATAGGGGCCAGCCGGCTCCACCTCCTCGCGGTCGGCGGGAAACAGCGGTTCGCGGGTGACCAGCGCCAGGATCATCGCCGGGCCATAGGGCGGGGCGATGGTATAGACGCGGTCGCTCGCCGATTTCGCGATGCCCAGCGTCACCGGCCGGCCGGCCTCCAGCCGGTCGTCGCGACGCAGCCGCATCGGCACCATGTGGATCGCGTTGCCTTCCATGTCGATGTAATCGACGGTCAGGTAACCCGAGGTCCCGGCGGTCACGGTGACCTCCAGCTTGTCACCCTTGCGGTAGACCATCGACGGCCGGTTGAAACCCAGCCCCAAGGCGCCGTTCCCCTGGGCCTCGGCCCGTGCCGGCAGTCCGGCGGCGCCCAGCGCCTCGCACAGCGGCCAGGGCCGCACCGCGACCTGCGCATCGACGTCGATGCCGGCCGGCAGGGCGGTGATCGCCGCCTTCAGGATCTTGGCATCGTCCTCCGTGCCGACATAGCCGCCGATCCGCAGCCCGTTCCCGGCCTCCGCCATCCTGACTCCGGCGCAGGTGAAGGCACCGGCGGCCGTCTCCACCGCCTTGCGCGCCTCGGCCGGCGTCAGGCGCGGGACCGGTGGCGCGACGGGAAGGGCCGCCTGCTGGACCGGTGGAGTCGGCTGCGGCTGAACTTGCGGCTGCGCCGGGGGCGGGCTCGGCGGGGTCACGGTCTGGACCGCCGGCGTGATCGGCAGCAGCGGCGTGGCCGGATCGGCAGGCTGTATGGCGGGCTTGACCGGGCTGGGCGGCTGGGCGTCCAGGTTCGTCGCCTCGACGGGAGGCGGCTTCTGCTGCTGCTCCGAAGTCGAGGCGGAGGTGCCGAGCGGCGCCGTCGTCATGCCGGTCGAGGGCGGCGGAGCGGACGCGGTGGCAGCCGGCGGTGCGGTCGTTGTGGCCGCCGTCGTTGCAGTCGTTGCGGGGGTATCCGCCTGCTTGGCGGGAGCGGTCGACTGCGATTGCCCGAACAGCAGGAATCCGGCGATGCCGGCCGCCACCAGACCGCCGACGCCACCGGCGATCAGGCCGACCGGCGCCTTTTTCGTCTCACCGGGGGCTTTCCGACCGGCATCCGCCGGCTCGGGCTTGGCGGCCACCGTTGGCGCCACCACCGTCTTCGTCTCCTTTTCCGGCGTGGAGACCGGAAGGGAGGTGTGTTCGAAGGGCGTGATGTCGGCGGCGCGGCGGGTCAGGGCGCCGACCAGCTCCGCCATCGTCCTGGCGCGGTTCTGCGGGTCCGGCTCCAGCATCGAACAGAGGACGCCGCGCAACGGCTCCTCCAGCGCCGACAGGTCGGGCACCGACATGCGCCGCTCGATCATCGCTTGCGGCGTGCGGCCCATGTCGAGCGGATGCCCCAGCGCCGCCGCGGCCAGCACCAGACCGGCGCTGTAGATGTCGGACTGCGGCCCGACCTGCCCGCCGAACAGCCCGAACTGCTCGGGCGAGGCGAAGCCGTATTTGCCGGCGAAGCCGTCGCCGATGACGGTTCCCGCCCCGGCGGCGGTCTGCTTTGCGATGCCGAAGTCGATGATCTTGGCGTTGGCGATGTCGCGGCCGGGCAGGATGACGTTGTCGGTCGACATGTCGCGGTGGATGATGCCGCGCTGGTGCGCCGCCGCCAGACCGGAGGCGATGCGGTCGAGCAGGACGGCGACCGACGCCGCGTCCAGCGGGCCGGCCTGCAGCACCTCATGCAGCGACGGGCCGTCGAGAAACTCCATCGACAGCAGAAGCCGGCCGAATTCGTCGCGGAAGACGCCGTCGTAGGACACCACCGCCTCGTGCCGGATCTCCCGCAATGCCGCCGCCTCGCGCCGCAGCAGCTCGACCATCTTGGCGTCCTGCGCCAGTTCCGGCCGGATAACCTTCACCGCATGCCGGGTGTCCATGTCGACATGGCGGGCGCGGTGCACCTCACCCATGCCGCCGCGGGCGATCAATCCCTCCACCAGATAGGTGTGGCTCAGCAGCGTGCCCGGCCCGATCGGTTCCGGAACGGCCCGGACGCCCGACGGCTCCACGCCCGAAGCGGTGGAGGTCGGCACTGGGGTGGCCGGCACCGGGGTTGCGGGCGGCGCCGTCAGCCGGGTGGCCTGGGGATCCGCCCCTGTCTGCGTGCCCGTTTCCGCCCCCGCGCCGGCGGCGGGCAGGATGGCGGTGGGCTCGTGGCTGTCGTCAGGGGGCTGGGCCATGGAAGGGGCGTGGTCCGGTCAGAGGGTTGATGCGGCGGCGGAGTCGGGCGCGTTCAGTCGGGTTTTTCGCCGTCCGTGCCATCGCGGCGGATGAAGCGGTCATATTCACGGGCGATGGCATCGCCGACGACGCGGTCGAAATCCTCCTCCAGCTCGACCACCAGATCCTTGTAAAGGACCTCGTACTGGTCCCAGTAGCGCGCTTTGCGCGCGGCCGGAACGAGGCTGTCGAGAAGCCGGGTCTCCAGCCGCTGGCTGAGCGCGCCGGGATCGAACTTGGCGACCACCTGCTTCAGCGCGATCTGCAGCGCCGCGGCATAGGCAAGGTGATGGACCTGCACGTCGCTTGCCGCCTCGCGCACCGCGTCGCCCATCGGCAGGAAGCCGCGCAGGCGCGGGTTGGCCAGCACCGACACCGCCTCGTCCAGGGTTTCGCAGCGCTTCAGCGGATTCTCGCCCGCAGGGCGGAAGCTGGTCTGCTCCAGATGGAACTCGTCCTTGAAGCGCGCCCGCGCCCGCAGGCTGCCATGCAGCGCCCCCAGGCTGGCGCGCAACGCCTCGCCGAGGCTGCGCATCATCGCGGTGGCATCCGGCAGCCCGTCCGGCGGCAGCGGAGCACCGAACCCCTCGTAGAAGGCGGCAACCGCCGCACCGGCATCGGGCGCCGCCAGGGGTGCAGACAGTGGCGCCGGGGGAGGCGCCGGTGTCGGTCTTGGCGTCGGAGCCGGCATTGCCGCGACCGGACGGGGAGCGATGTCGGTATCATCCGGCAGCGGGTCCGGTTCCGGCGGCGGGACCGATTCCGAAGGAAGAATCTGGGCGGCGGAGTTGAGCGGCAGGTCCGGCGCCGCCTGATCGGGCAGCGTCTCGTCGATGTTCCAGTCGTCCGGCAGCGCCTGGGCCGATTTCGGCGGCGAGAAAAACTGTGGGTCCGGGGTGGCCGGGGCTGCCGGCTGCGGCATGCCGAAGAGCTCGTCATCCCAATCATCGGGGATGCCGCCGCCGGACGACCGCTGCGGCTCGTCCGGGAATGGGGCTGGGAAAGGAGCCGAGACCGGGGCCGGGAAGGAGACGCCGACCGACAGCGGCTGGTTCAGCGGATCGGAATGGTCGTCGACGGTGCCGAAATGCCAGTCGTCCGCCCGCTCCCGCGCCGCCGCCCCACTGCTGGAGGAGGTCCAGGAATCGAACGGCTCAGCCTCCGAACGCAGCGGCTGGTCTTCGAAGGGGCGTGCCGTCGGATCGCCGAACAGCTCGTCGAACGGATCCTGCCCAGCGGCATGCCGGGCCGGTGCCGGAGCGAACGGGTCGGCCTCACCGCCTCTGCCGCCCAGCGAGAACGCCCCGGTGATTTCGGTGAAGCTGGGGGCGTTCAGCGACTCCACCATCGCCTCGATGATGAAGCGACCGATGCGGATGCGATCGCCCGACGACAGCGGCGCCGTCGCGTTGCGGCCGATCGGCTGCTCCGATCCGTTGAGGAAGACGCCGTTGGTGCTGGTGTCGGTCACCCGGAAGCCGGATCCGGCCGCTTCGATCACGCAATGCTGGCGCGACAGCAGCAGGTCGGGATCGGGCAGGATCCAGCCGTTCTCCACCCCCCGCCCGACGGTGAGGCTGCCGCCATGCAGCGTCTTCTCGGCATTGCCGCCCAGCGACGCCCGATGGTCCGACACGATCCTCAGCCTCAGCATTCCACCATCTCCACCGCTGGCATCTCCACCGCTGGGGTCTCCTTTGGCTCGGGCATCAGCGGACAGGAAGGGCGCCGGCCGCCCCCGCGGGCGCGCCGAGGGGCACTTCGACGCGGCGCAGGTCGCCGTCCACCAGTTCGAACAGGATGAGCGCTTCGCCGCCCGCGTCCTCCATCATGAACCGGATGCCGGACCCGAACAATGCGCCGCGCTGGGCCGCATCGCTGATCGGCAGGAAGCTGCGCAGCACCGCCGGATCGTAGAAGCGGAACAGGTAAGTCGCCCCCTTCGCGTCGTTGACGATGGTGAGCTTGCGGAAATGCCGGCGCACCATGTCGATATCGCCGCCGGCCTGCACCAGGATGCCCCAGCCACGGCCCCAGCCCTCCCCGATCAGCCAGTCGGCGACGGCGCCGCCGCGATCCAGCCGGACCAGATAGGGGGCCACCTCGGCCATCTCGCTCGCGGTTTCGCCCTGGTAGAGGGCGCGCATCTCCGCCTCCTCCTCCCGCGCCAGCAGGCCGGGATAGAGGCCGGGGTCGCGCGCGGCGTCGACGATCATGTAGAGACCGCGCTCCTCCCCATCCGATCCGCTCTCTCTCTCGCCCTGCGGCCACAGATGATGCGCGAGCCGGGCAACCACCTCCTGCGGGGTGCGGCGGGGGGATGGGCCTGTCATCGCCTGGTTCATTTCTGGTGGGTCATGTCCGGTGGGTCATTTTTGGCAGATCTCGCACAGCGGCGTGTTGGACGCGGCGGCGTTGCGCATCACCATCGCCTGCGCCGCGGCCTTCGGGCTGTGACTTTGCGCCGCGCGCGGCAGCTTCGCCTTGGGCGGCGCCTTGATCGACCCGCCCTTGTCCTTGTCGGCGGGCGACGGCTTGTCTGGCTTTGCCGGCGCCGCGCTCAGCCCGTTGGCGGCACCGCCGCTGTTGATCAGCACCATGGTGCCATTCATCGAGATGCCGGCGGCGTTCAGCGTGATGAAGCTGCCGCCGACCTTCAGGGTCAGCGAGGCCCCGGCCTCCAGGCACAGGTTGGTCCCGGCATGGACGGCGTAGTTGGTGCCGACCTTGTCGTGCACATCGACGCCGACATTGCGCGACACGCCGCCGCCGATGGATTCGACATGGTCGCCGTCCACCGTGGCGTGGTGGTTCTTGCCCACCCACTCCCACAGGCCACCGGCGACGTTCACATGCTGGCCGGACGCCACCGACGTCCGGCTGTCATGGCCGATGCGCAGGTCGTAGTCGCGCTGGGCATGGAGGAAGACCTGCTCCTTCCCCGCCTTGTCCTCGAATCGGATTTCGTTGAAGCCGCGCCCGCCGGGCGAACTGCGCGTCTTGATGCCCGACCGCGTCTTGTGTTCGGGCAGGGCGTAGGTGGGCAGCGCATCGGCGTTGTTGACCACGCCGATCACCATCGGCCGGTCGGGATCGCCATCGACGAAATCGACCAGCACCTCCATGCCGACGCGCGGCACCGTCTGCATGCCCCACTGGTGCCCGGCCCAGCTCTGCGCCACCCGGATCCAGCAGGAGCTTTTTTCGTCCGACCGGCTGCGGCGGTCCCAATGGAACTGCACCATGATGCGGCCGAACTTGTCGGTATAGATCTCCTCCCCCGCCGGCCCGACGACGAAGGCGGTCTGGATGCCGCGCACCGACGGCTTCGGCGTCGACCGCGCCGGCCGCACCACCGATTTCGCCGGCAGGGCATAGAAGCTGTTGCCGTAGGAGGCCTTGCGCTTGTCGCCGGGCAGGAACCCTTCATTGCAGGCGTCGAACTCCAACTCCGCCACCACGACCGGCTGGTTGTTCTCGGCCGCCGTCGGGTGGTCGGTCAGCGCGAAGGTCATGCCGGGATGCAGGGTGCGGCAGGCGCCGATGCCGCGCACCCCCTCCAGCCCGCGCTCCTCCGTCTCCATCCGGCGGCGGGCGATCGCGGAGCCTGCATCGCGCGTGGCATAGCGGCCGGGATATTCGAACAGCTCGTATTTGGTGGACACCGGCACCTTGGCGACCGACGCCTCGTCGCTGTCGAGCGGCGTGCGCGGCGCCTGGAAATCATAATCCTTGGTTGCCCAGCGCCCCGACGCGATGGAATAGACCCGCTGCCACCGCTCGATCTGGTCGGCATATTGGCCGCTGGGGTTGAAGCGCAGCGTCGCCGCCGACAGCTTGGCATAGCCGGCGGCACTGTCCGACAGGATCAGCTTGTGGCGATTGCGCTCGTGCGCGAAGTAATAATAGATGCCCTCTTCTTCCAGCAGCCGGCTGACGAAATCGAAATAGGTCTCGTTGTACTGGACGCAATATTCGCGCGGTTGGTAGCTGCCGGTCAGGCTGCGGAATTCGAAGTTGGAAAAGCCGAATTCATGGAAGATCGTCTCGACGATCTTCGGAACCGCCATCGGGCCGCCGTTGCCCAGGCTGTGGAAGATGCGGCAATCGCTGGTGTAGGACAGCAGCGACAGCCAGGGCACCACCTCGATCGTGTAATAGCGCTGGTCGCGCCCCACCGGCACGCCGACGCCGAGCGAGCGGGCGATGCCGTTGACGTAATGCCGCTCGCCGTCCAACTGGCGGAAGCCGATGTTGATGCTGTTGCCGACGATGACTTCCGGCGCCAGCGGTTCGATGGGCCCGAGCGCATCGATGCGGTAGAGGAAGGGGCTGGACAGCGACTCCCGCCCCTGCACCCGCTCCACCAGCAGCACGTCGGGGCCGGCCGGGGTTTCCAGCGACAGTAGACGGTCATCCTGGACGAACTGCATCACGCCCCCTCCCCGGCCCGGCCGGTCAGGAAATCGGCGAAGCGCGCCGCGGACGGCAGACCGGCGCCGGTGAAGCCCTGCTCCGCCACGCCCTCGCCGCCCAGCGTCCACCAGCGGGCGGCGGCGGACGATGACGGCCCGGAGGACTGCGGCACCGACAGGGCGCCGACGGAGCCGACGAAGGCTTCGACATCCAGCGTGTGGGTCAGGGCGGACAGGGCCAACTCCTCCGCCGCCTCGAACCATGGGCCGTCGGCTTCGGCGCCGTCGGCGGAGTGGCCGGGCGCCAGCAGCGCCACCAGGGTCAGCGGGAAATGCCGGCCGGCCTTGTCGACACTGGACATCATCACGCCGGCCGCCGCCTGCGGGCCACACACGCCGGCCTCCAGCACGAAACGCCAGATCGGCGCGTTGAGGTAGCGGTCCATCCACCCCTCGCCCAGCGCCGCCCGGCTGGCCTGCAACCCGTCGAGCAGCCACTCGTGCCACGGGTCGGCGAAGCTCCGCGGCAGGCCGCGCAGCAAGAAGTCGCCGCGCGCCGGCAGTTTGCCGAAACAGCCGGCATGTCCCATCAAAGACCGGCCCATCAAAGACTGTCCGGGCATCGGAAGTCCTTAAGGTCGCGGATCGAGAACGGGTTGACGGCGCTGGTCATGCGCACGTCGAACCCGGCCGACTTGCCGGCGGCGCCGAAGCTCAGCGGGATGCGGTCGGGCACCGCCCCCTTGCGGCCGCGGTTGGCGTCCAGCGTGCGGAACCACGCCCAACTTCCGCTGCGCTGGGTCATCTCCGGCGGTTCGGTCGGCTGGCCGGTGAAGGTCACGCGCAGGTCGCCCGCCCCGCCCGGCTTCGGCCATTGCAGCCCCTGCGCCAGCGTGGCGTTGCGGGCGAAGGTCAGGCGCTGGCCGTCGATGTCCAGATCGACCTGCTCCACCCCCGGTCCGAGGTAGGTCGGGCGCAGTTCGAAGCGCAGCGACGGCGCCCGGCCCCCGTCGGGGAAGAAGGCGTCGCGAATCGCCGCCGCATGCTGGAAGGCCGGCAGGACGGCGGCCGGGATGCCGAGGTCGGCGGCCGACGGCTGCCAGCGCCAGGGTTCCTTCGTCGTGTCGACGAACGGCCGCAGCCGGTTGGTGAAGAAGGCGTCGATCAGCCCGCCGGGCGCGAACATCCGGGCGAAATCATCCATGCCGACATCGGCCGAGGCGCCCTTGACGAAGGGATAGCGGTTGTCGAGCGCGCGCCGGCACCAGGGCACGACCGTGCTTTGCCATTCCGCATTGATCTGCGCGCGGGCGCCGCTCAGCGTCCGCGCCGTGCCCTGCTCCACCAGTTCCTCGGTCCAACGACGGACCGGCTGCGGGAAATAGCCGACATCGGTGGCCAGCTTCTGGAACACCTCGCCGCCGCCGTTGGCCGCCAGATCGAACAGCTTCTGCCCGCCGCCGGAGCCGAGCGACAGCCGCGCCAGCACGGCATGCACGGCCTCCAGCTGACGCAGCAACTCCTCCAGCCGGGCGTTGCCGCTGTTGCGGGTGAAGTCGTTCAACGGGCGGAAGCGGTCGTCGACCATCTGCGTGACCAGCTTCGCCACGCCGCTGTCGGCCGCCGCCGCGGCCACCGCTGCCACCGCGGGCGAGGCGCCGGCCGGCGCCTCCGGCACGCGTTGCAGCGTCGTCTCGTTCGCCACCGCCGTCAGCAGCTTCTGCAGGGGAGAGCTGCGGCCGGACAGGATGTTGACCTCCTCGGCCAGCGCCTGCGGGTTGGCGGCCGGCACCAGGGTGATGTCGTTCAGCAGCGCATCCCAGCGGCCGGCATAATCGCGCAGGTAAAGCGTCAGTGCCGCCGTCTCAAGTTCCGGACCGGCTTCCTCCCCGCGCGGGGGCCCTAGCAGCCAGCTGAGGTCGCGCACCGAGCGCGCCGCGCCGGGCAGGCCCGGCAGCATGACGGAGGTGAAGCCTTGCAGGGTGTAGAAGCCGGGAACGCCATCGCTGAGGCGCGCACCGGAGGACCGGCGGAACACCCGGTCGCCTTCCGGACCGGCCTGCTCCGACGGGCGCCAGTCCTGCAGCTTGCGCGCCGCCTCGCCGTCACGCACGACGGCATAGGCGCGGGCGGCCAGCGGCGTGCGGGCCAGCACCTCGCGCGCCTGCCGGATCAACTCGGCATCCAGATTGGCCTTAGGCAGGCCGGCGGGGGCGGACAGCCCGGCGTCGATGTGGCCGAGGATCGCCTTGGTCTCGTCCTCGCCCGGCGGGGGCGAAACGCGGCGCAGCCAGCCGACGGTCCAGCCCTTCACCTCGTCGCCGTTGACCGGACCGGCGCCGCCCAGCGTCAGGTAGAGGCGCAGCAGGGCTTCCACCGCCGGGCCGTCGTCGGCCATCAGCCGGTCGCGCAGGTCGCGCTGCACCCGCACCAGCAGGCGCGGCATCAGCAGCCCGTTGATCGCGCGGCGATAGAGCGTGTCGCCGGCCTCCTCCAGCTTGTCGCCCTGGTAGAGGCCGAAATCGAGCGCCAGCTTCTGCTTCAGCGCCAGCGTGTCATGGCCGGCCGGCAGGGCACGCAGTTCGTTCAGCACCGGCAGGACGCGACGGATGTCGTCGTCGGCAACGGTGCCGGCGGCCAGCGCCTCCGCCTTCGGCCGATAGGCGTCGACCGCCTGCTGTTCACGGTCGATCAGCCCGGCATTGCCGAGATAGCTGGCGACCCAGGCGGCGGTCGCGGCGGTGGTGACCAGCCCGAACAGGCTGTAGGCGATGCGCGGGATCCAGATGCGCCGCCGTTCCGCCGCCGGGTCGAAGCCGACCATGTTGGCCTCGCGGAACACCAGATCGTTCAGCAGGCCGCCCAGGAAATAGCTGCGCTGCTGCCCCGCGGCGACGGCGCCGCCGCGGAAGGGCGCCGCCGGCAGGCCGAAGCTTTCGGCCAGCCCGCCGATCAGCCGGTCGATCTGCGTGCCTTCCTGGGTGCCGCTGGTGAAATAGATGCCGCGCAGCCGCAGCGCCGGCTCGTACCGGTTAGCCTTGAAAGCGGCGGACACGAAGTCGAGCAGCGGTTCCTTCAACGAGGCGAGCTGCGACGGGAAGGCGAAGATGGCGCCGCGGCGTTCCTGCGCATGTTCCTGCTGGATGCGGTCGACGGCGCGGGCGGACAGCCGGCCGGCGATGCCGTCCAACTCGCTGCCCAGCGTCGCCATGCCGGCATCGCCCAGTTCGCTTTCGGCCGCCGGCAGGGTGACGCCGACGATCTGCCGGCGTTCGTCGCGGTTCAGGTCGTGGAAGAACTCGTTGAAGCCGGCGATCAGATCGGCCTTGGTCAGCAGCAGATAGACCGGCGCCTTGACCTTGAGCGTCTCGTACAGCTCGCGCAGGCGGCGGCGGATGGCGGCGGCATGCTGCGCCCGCTCCTCCGGCCCGGCGGCGGCGAGGTCGGGGACCGCCATCGCCACCAGCACGCCGTTGATCGGCTGGCGCGAGCGCGCATCCTTCAGCAGCTTCAGGAAGGCGCCCCAGCCGGTCTGGTCGACCGTCTCGTGGCTGTCCTGGGTGGTGTAGCGCCCGGCGGTGTCGAGGAAGATCGCCTCGTCGGCGAACCACCAGTCGCATTGCCGGGTGCCGCCGACGCCCTTCAGCGGCTTGCCCCCGGTCTGGTCGGCCAGTGGGAAGTTCAGGCCGCTCTTCAGCAGCGCCGTGGTCTTGCCGGCGCCCGGCGGGCCGATGATGACGTACCAGGGGGTGCTGTAGAGATAGCCGTCGCCCAGGCCCCGCTGCTTGCGTCCGGCCTTCAGCAGGGCAAGCGATTCGGCGAAGGTCTTGCGCAGGCCGGCGACCTCGTCGGCCTGGTCCACCGCCGCCATGCGCGCCGCGTCGGCGCCGCCGGTCAGCTCCGCCGTCATCCGCTCCTCGGCTTTGGCGTCGCGGCGCTTCAGCAGGATCAGCACGATAGCAAGGATCGGGAAGGGCACGGCCGCGGCGACCGCCAGCCAGGGCATGTCCAGACCGGCGAGCGGCGCCAGCAGCGCGATCAGCGCCGCGGCGATCACCGCGCCGATGAGGCCCAACACTGCGCGGGAGAGCAAGATGGCGGTCAGCCGACTCATTCCGATACCCCTGTCCCTGATCTTCTTGCGGCGTCTTCGCCTTTCGGCGTCTCTGCCGGCCGCTGGCACCGCCCCCGGCGGGGCGGTTCCGCTCATTTCTTGAGGATGATGTCGATCCGGCGATTCGCCGCCCGGCCCTCGGGCGTGTCGTTGGACGCCACCGGCTCGGTATCGGACTTGCCCTCCGCCTTCAGGCGGGACTTGTCGGCGAACAGCGGATCGAACTCCGCCATCACCGATTCGGCGCGGGCCTTCGACAGGTGCCAGTTCGACGGGAAGCGCAGACGTCCGCCGCCGGTCATCGGCACATTGTCGGTGTGGCCGGTGATCAGCACCGCGCCCGGCTCCTCCGCGACGGCGCGGCCGACGCGCAGGACCGATCCCCGCACCTTGTCGTTCAGGGTGGCGCTGCCGCTGGCGAACAGGGTGGTGCCGCGCATGCGCACGGTGACCGACAGCGCGTCCTCCGTCACCTCGACCAGTCCCTCGGCGATCTCCGGTTCCAGGAATTTGCGCACACGCTGGACCTGGGTCGTCGGCGGCGGGGGCGGCGGGGCGATCTGCGGCGGGGGCGGCGCCTCTTCCGCCAGCTTGACCGGGGCGGGCGCCTCGATCACCACGCCGCCATGCGGCGGCAGCCCGGCCAAGCCGGCGAACAGCCGGTCGGACGCGCCGTTCAGCAGGAAGCTCAAGGCCAGGAACAGCAGCAGCAGGAACAGCGCCGTGCCGGCGCCGGTCACCCAGACCGGCAGCGAGCTGCGCGGCGGCCGGTACTCCATCGCCATCGCCGCCGCGTTCGGGCAGAGGATGCGGTCGGCGTAGCCGCGTTGCTTGACCAGGATGTTGTAGACGTCTTCGCGGATGCGGGCGTGCTCGGTGTCCTGGCGCCCGCCGACACGGTAGCGGCCGCGGAAGCCCAGCGACAGGCAGAGATACATCAGCTCCAGCAGATCACCGTACTTGCCCGGATCCTGACGGGCGGAGGCGAGACGCTCATAGAACTGCTCGCCGCCGACCACGTTCTTGTGGAACATGCTGGTGACGTTCTGGCGCGTCCAGGAGCTCTGGCTGCCCCAGGGGGAGTTCAGCACGATGTCGTCGATCAGCGCGCAGAGCACATAGTGCGCGGTCGCCTGGGTCGCCCCGTCCATGCCGGACGACGTCACCCATTTCTTGAAGTCGCCGAGCGCGCCGATCACGCGCTGGCGCAGCGACTCAAGGTCCGGCACGCCGCCGATGTCGTTCAGCCGCGCCGCCAGAAGCAGCACCGGCGAAGCGGCGGCGGCCAGCGGCGATCGCGCGGCGAAGATCGCCGCCAGCGCCGGGCCGGAAACCCCGACCGCCGATGCCCGCGATGCGAAAACCGCCTCCCCGCCGGCTGAACCGTCCGACGCGGCCGGCCGCCGGCCGCCCGGCGTCGGCATCAGGACCGTGCGTTCCGATTCCGGTCCGGGCGTGCCGCCAAACTGATCGCCGCCTTGCATGTCCACCCCAATCCCCGTGCCGTTCCCGAAACGGTCCGGTCCATCATTTCCAAACACTGTGAACGAACCAATCGACGTTAATCTACCCAATTCTGGCTGGCGATTTTGGCAGACGTCGCAACGGTCGGCCCCATGGCGGCGTTCCGCCCCCACCCCACCCGCCTCATGGCTTTCCGGCCTCCGGCGCGGCCAGCGGGAACGGGTTCAGTTCGTTGCCGCCGGTCTTGAAGATCGCGGACTGGTGCCAGCGCTTTTCCCGCGCCAGACGCGGCACAGCACGGTTCACATATTGGCCGAGCGTCAGGTTGTAGACCGCCTCGTCCCCCGGCAGCAGCGCCTTGCCCTTCAGCCCTTCCAGCACCGCGTGGGCGAAGATGCCGTTGCGGCCGTCATAGCTGTCCAACGCCTCCTCCTGCTCCGACGAAGCAGCCAGCAGGTAGCGCTGTCCCATGTCCTGGTACAGCTTGTCGACCGTGCCGGCGGAGACCGCACCGGAATGGCAGGTGTCGAGCATCACCAATACGTTGCGGGCGGAAATCGCGCTGACCAGCCGGTTCAGATCCTTCTCCGACAGGCCCTCCCGGCTGATCGCCTCGGCGGTGGCGGCGGTCACGTCCTGGGTGATGAAGTGATAGAGCTTGACCGACGGGTCCTTCGGCGACGGCACGATCACGCCATGGCCGGCAAGGTAGAGGACGACCGTATCCTCCTCCCGCGCATTGGCGGCGAGTGCTTCCAGCCCGGCGACCACGGCTTCGCGGCTCGCCTCCTCGTCATAGAGCGTCTTGGACAGCGCCAGCGAGCGTTCACGGTCATAGCTGGCGGGAATCCGGCCGCGCAGCGCGTCGGCGAAGGCGGTGGCGTCGGCGCGGGCGAAGCGCAGCTGCGACCCCTCCGGCCGGTACTTGTCGATGCCGACGACGAAGGTGATCAGCCGCGGCCGGTCCGGCACCGCGCGCTGCCCCTTGCCGTCGTCCGCCGCGGCGTTGGCAACCGCGGCAGGCTTCGGCAGCACGAAATCGACCAGTGCCGAGCGTTCGTAGATCGCGTCGGAGCCGTTGTAGGCGCGGATCTGCACCCGGTTGCTGCCGGCGTCGAGCCGGACGGTGCTGACGCGCTCCTCCGGTGCCGGGGTCTGGTCCTTTGGCGGAGCGACAGAGGGTTGCGAAGCAGTTGCGGGTTGGGGCGCCGGCTCCTTGGCGCGGGCGAAGGCGCGGGACTTGTCCTGACCGCTGACGTTGCGGCCGTTGCGGAACAGGTCGACCGTGCCGATGCCGCCGCCGGTGTCGGCGAGACGATAACGCAGACGGACGGAACCGATCCCCTCCGGCAACGCGACGGTCAGGCGCGGTTCCTCCGCCGCAACGTCCAGATCCACCCCCTGCGCCCCGCCCTGAGCCGCAGGCTTCGGCGGTGTCGGCTCCTTGGCGCGGGCGAAGGCGCGGCTGACCGGCGTCATGTCCAGCGGATGGCAGGTTTCGGCATCCGCCGCCGCGGTCGGAGCGGCCGGCGTGGGGGCCGGGGCGGGGGCCGGGCTTTCCGTCGGCGCGGGTGCCTCGGCAGCGCCGGTGCCGAGCGCCAGTCCGCGGGCGGCGGCGGGCACGGTGCAATAATCCAGCAGGGTCACCTGCGGCCGGCGCTGGGTCAGCAGGCGGATGTCACCGATGGCGGCGAGCCGCGCCGCGATGTCCGCCTGCCCGGTCTGCTGCAGCTTGGCACGCACCAGTTCGGGCGCGTCGAAGACGCGGTAGACCTGCTTGAACTCGATCCACTGGCTGCCCTTCTTCTTCGGGTCGTTCAGGTGGAAGCCGACCAGCGTCTCGCCACCGCTTTCCGAATGGTCAAAGAAGGCCTCTGGCGTCCACAGCACCCAGCGGCGGCCGTCGCGGTGCGGGAACAGCGCCGCCAACTCCTCCAGCGGGCGGGCGCCGCCGGACAGCGCGTACCAGCGCAGCGTGCCGTCGCCCAGCGCCGCCACGGCGACCCGACCGTCTGCGGAGGCCACGACACCCCACACGGCGGCCGGCACCTCGGCGCGGGCAAGCTCGGCCCCGGCCGAATCGAGCAGGCGCAGACTGAATTCACCGCCCAGCAGCACGCGGCGCTGCGGCCCCAGCACGGTGACGCTGCGCGCCCACTCGCCGCTGTCCAGCTTCACCGGCTGGCCGTTGACCTTCGGCGCGCGGCTGTTGCGCCAGTCCGCCACACCGATCCCCGGCCCTTCGGCGGCCGGACGGTTCAGGCCCGGCAGCGGTTCCGGCGCCGGGGTCAGGCTGCGGGCCAGAACATCGAAGCGCATCGGCCGCTGGCCGCCCTGCTCCATGCCGAATTCCAGCACCAGACCGTCGTCGGACAGGCCGAAACGGCCGAGATGGATATCGCGGTAATCGGCGACGTCGCCCATGCGGGCGAACTGCAGCCGGCCGGCCGGATCGATCACGCCCCAACCGGGATCGGCGGCGGCGAAGGCCACGCCGCCGCCCGGCAGGGCCAAAAGGTGGGTCACGGAATCGCGCGCCGCCGCGACGTCGGTGAAGGCGCCCTTCCCCGCCTCGGCCCAGCGGCGCACCACGTTGCGCGTTCCGTCCTGGGTCGCGGTGCCGGCGGCGACCAGGGTGGTGCCATCCCAGGCGACGGCTGCGAAGCTGCCCCCGGTGATGCCGGCGGTCTTGGGCGAATAGCGCGTCTTCAGGTCGGTGCCGGACAGCACGTCGACCCGCGTCTGATCGGCATAGCCGACCGCCAGCAACGCCCCGTCATGGGAAAAGGCGACCGAGTAGGGCAACCCCTTGCCCGGATTGCGCTTGGCCTTCTGCTTGAACCCGGCGTCATAGAGCCGGACATTGCCGTCGAAGGAGGCGGTGGCGAGCCGCCCGTCGGGGGCGAAGGCGAGGGCCGAGACCCGCGCCCCGTATCCCGCATCCTCCGCGACCATACGGAAGCTGGCGCTGTCCCACACGCGGAGACCGGCGGTACCGCCGAAGGCCCCGGCGACGAACCGGCCGTCCGGCGAGATGGCCAGATCGTTCAGCACCTGCGGCTGGCCGGGAAGCCGTGCCTTCAGCCGCTGCGCCTTCACGTCGAACAGGTAGAGCGTGACGCCGTCGCCCCAGCTGGTTCCCGTGTTCCCCGCAGCGACGGCCAGCGAGCCGTCGGCGGACAGGGCGACGGCATAGAGCGCCCCCTCGTCCCCCGCCTCCATCGGCACGCGCAGCACGCCCAGCGGCTCGCCGCTGTCGCGGCTCCACAGGCGCAGGGTCTTGTCGTTGGAAACGCTGGCGATCAGCCGGCCCTGCGCATCGCTGGCCAGCCGGTTGACGCGCGCGGTGTGGCCGCCGGTCTCGATGCGCAGGAAAGCCCCGGTCGACGCATCGCCTGCCAGCGCCGCCCCGGCCCCGAGCCAGCCCGGCAGGAGCCCGGCCAGCAGCAGGCCGAAAACGGCCCACAAGTAGACGGCGGCGCGGAGGCCGCATCGAAGTCGCACGTTCTGGCGAGTAGGACAGCCGGCCATCATCCGTTCCGCTTGCACTGTGTCACCGGGACTGGTCCGGCCGCAGGTCCCGACGATACCAGGGACACGCGGTCGGACCGCGCCGGTCAGACTACGCCTCAGACCGCGTCGAGGGTGGCTTCCTTCTGGGCGATCTGCTGAATGCTGCTGGTGGTGGCGTTGATGCGCTCCGACGTCTCGAAGGCGGTGTTGGTGCGCTGGACCACCTGCGACGCCGGGGTACCGCTGGCGGTGGTGGTCTGCTTGGGCTTCTTCTTCTTGGTGTGCGCCTGGACCACGGTCTTTGTGCGGATCTTCTCGGCGGAGCCGGGTTCGATATTGTCGGCGGCGATCAGATATTCGTCGCGGCGCTTGACGATGTTCTGGTTGATGCTGCTGGCGATGGCGTAATCCTTGTCCAGCTGGGCACGGATCAAGGTCATGCGCTGCTCCGCCTCCGGCTTGCCGATGCGCTTGGCCTTGTAGTCGGCCTTGACGCGCGCGATCTCGGCGCGGCGGCAGTTCACCAGCTGGTCGAGAGCGATCTGGGTACGGTTGAGGTTCTGGTTCTCGGTGTCGAGGTCGTTCATCACGCCCAGGATCGCCTGATCGCGGCCCTGCTGCGCCTTGGAATTCCAGTAGCCGCCGAGCGTGCCCAGCGCGGCACCGGCAGCGGCGCCGATCAGCGCGCCCTTCAGGTTGCCGCTGGCCAGCACGCCGGTCAGCGCGCCGACGCCGGCACCGATGACCGCGCCCTTCAGCATGTCCTCGGCATAATAATCGCCGGTCGAGTCGAGGGCGACGCGGTACTGGTAGCAGGCGTCGGTGCCGTCATTCGCGCCGATGCGGTCCTGCTGCGTGGTCACGCAGCCGCTGAGCGCCATGGCGACGATGGTGATGGAGACGAGGCTTGCCTTGGCGCGGTTGCTTCGCATGAGCTTATTCCCGTTTGCACTGCCGTTCGCGGCGTCATTCGTTCCGTCCCCGAATTCCCAGCCGGCCGTTCCACCCCCACAGTGGATGCGGCCCCCCTGCCGATCGGGTCCGGCTGCAACGCTGCCACAGCAACAACCGCAAAGGAAGGGATCTTTACCACCAATTCGTGCGGCCTTTTATGCATCGGCATCCACGTGTAGCCTGTGCTGCATGGCATCGTTGGGGGACTGCAATGTTTGGAGGAAGGCGACGCCAGGGCGCAGCCGCCGGCGCAATTCTGGGCGGCTTCGCCATGGTCGCGACCGCGGCGGGGCTTGCGCTCGCCGCCACGCCGGCGCGGGCGGAAATCGCCGCCCTGGTCATCGGAATTGACCGCTATACCCAGGTCAACCCGCTGCAGGGCGCGGTGAACGACGCCCGTGATATCGCCGACGCGCTGAAGGGGCTGGGCGTCCGCAAGCTGCGCCTGTTCATCGACGGGGAGGCGGAGCGCAGCCGGATCATCACCGCGTGGCGGCAGCTGATCGCCGAGACCACCCCCGACTCGACGCTGGTGCTGACCTTCGCCGGCCATGGCGCCCAGCAACCGGAGCGTGTGCCCGGCAGCGAGGCCGACGGCATGGACGAGTTCCTGGTGCTGGCCGATTTCGCCCCGCGCGGCCCCGGCACCGCCCAGCGTCTGACCGACGACGAGATCGCCGTTCTGCTGAAGGAGGCCGCCCCCCGCCGGGTGATCTTCATCTCCGATTCGTGCCATTCCGGCACGATGACCCGCGCCTTCGACGACCGCGCCGGCATGCTGGGCACGCGGGCGGCGAAGATCGACGGCGTTCCGGTCGACCACATCGAGGACGACGCCCTTCCCCTGCCCACCCGCGCCGCCCTGCAGGCGGAGGCGGAGGAGCAGCCGAACGTCACCTTCTTCGCCGCGGTGGCCGACCACGAGCTGGCGCCGGAGGTGATGATCGACCAAAAGCCGCGCGGGGCGCTCAGCTGGGCATTCGCCAATGCCTTGCGCGGTCAGGCCGACCGCGACGGCGACGGCATCGTCACCAAGGGAGAGCTGGAGGCGCATGTCCGCGGCGCCGTGCGCATGGCGCTGGAGGGGCGGCAGCATCCGCAGGTGCAGCCGCGCGGCCGTGGCGAGATTCCGCTGATCGATCCGGTCGCCGGCCGGCCGAAGCCGCCGTCCCTGCTGCCGGCCGCCGGGCCGATCCCGCTGCGCATCCTGGGCAAGCCGGCGGCGGTGAAGAAGCTGGCGGCGGGCTTCACCGGGATCGAACTCGCCGGCAAGGACGATCCCGCCCTGGTCTGGGACAGCGCCACCGGCGAGGTGGTCAGCTCGATGGGCGACGTGCTGGCCAGCATCCCCGGCGACCCGGCGGACCCGGAAACCCGGCGGCGGGTGCAGGGGGTGGTCGACAAATGGGCGCTGGTGGTGCGGGTGAAGGCGGCGGCGCAGGACCGCTCGCTGACCCTGGCGGTGGAGCCGGGCGACCGCGATTACCGCAGGGGGGAGACGGTCTCGCTCGACATCGGCGGCAACAGCGGGACCTATTTCACCCTGATCAACCTCGCCGCCGACGGCACGGTCAACTACCTCTACCCGCTGGCGGACCGCAACGACCCGGCGCAGATCCCGCGTGGCGGTCCCTACCGGCTGGCGCTGACGGTGGAGCCGCCCTTCGGCGCCGACCATTTCCTCGCCATCGCCTCGCCGAAGCCGATGACGGCGCTGCAACGCGATCTGGCGGCGCTCGACGGCAAGCCGGCCGCGGCGGAGGTCGCCGCCCTGCTGACCCGTCACCTGACCGGACAGCCGGTGGAGTTCGGCATCCACGGCGTCTACAGCACCGCAAAATGACGGGCGGCGGAGGCGGCGTCAGGCCAGCGCCGGCAGTTGCGGGGCGAGCGCCAGATGCAGTTCGTGGCGCCCGTCCGGCAACCCCGGCCGGTAACCGAAGTCGAGGGCGATGCCGGACAGCTTCAGCCCTTTCGCCTCGGCATGGGCCTGCAGACGGGCGAAACCGTCGGCGATCCCCGCCGCCGGTCCGTCCTGCACGGTGCGCAGATAGCGGCCGGCGTCGAGATCGACGCGGACCATGCCGGTGGGAATCTCGCTCGCCTTCGCTGCCATGAAGCCGACCAGCCGGCGCTGCAGCCCGTTCTCCTCCGGCAGCGACACGGCAGCGAAAGCGGCCGTTCCGGTGTCGGCGGCGAACACGCGCTCCCACGCGGCGGCGACGGCGGCGGGCAGGTCGTCGCGGCCCGCCTCGACCATGCAGCCGATGACGGTCAGTTCGGGAAAGGTCACTGTCTCGATCATCGCGATCTCTTGAATGGCGCCATGAATGGCAAATTACAGGTCCGCATCGGCCAGCAGACGGGTCAGCACCGGGCCTGCGGTACCGGAGCCGACCGGCCGGCCGTCGACGGCAACCAGCGGGCGCAGGCCCAGGCTGTTGGTCAGGATGACCTCGTCGGCGCGGGCGAGGTCGTCTGGGGTGAGCGGCGTCTCCTCCGCGCCATGGCGCTCCAGGATCAGGGCGCGGCGGATGCCGGGCAGGGCGCCGTCGGCGACGGTCGGGGTCAGCAGCCGACCACCGATGGACAGGAACAGATTGGCGACGCTCGATTCCGCCAGCCGGCCGGCGCCGTTCAGCAGCAGCGCCTCGTCGGCGCCGCGCTCCGCCGCCTCCTGCCGGGCCAGGATGGAATCCAGATAGTTCAGCGACTTCAGCCGGGACAGCGGCGAATGCTCGTTGCGGCGGGTGCAGCCGGCGATGATCGCGGCGACCGGCGACGTCATGTGGGCGGCCGGCGCCGCCGTCATCAGCAGGGTCGGCCGGGCATCGGCCGGCGGCAGCACGCCGCGGGCGCCGGTGCCGCGCGACAGGGTCAGGCGCACGACGCCGTCGGTCAGGCCCACCGCCTCGATCAGCGCCGTCATGGCACCGATCAGATCCGCGGCGTCATAGGGCAGTGGCAGGCGGAGCAGCGCCGCTCCGGCGCCCAACCGGTCGAGATGGCGCGGCAGGTGGCGCGGAGCGCCGTCCTTGATCCGGATCGTTTCGAACAGCCCGTCGCCCAGCGTGAAGCCGCGATCGGCCGGGTCGATCCGAGCATCCGCAGCGGGCATCAGCCGCCCGTTCAGCCAGATTGTCATTCCAGTCATTCCCCTGCCCAATCCACCACCGGATCGCCGGCGGCGCGCAGCTGGGCGCGGGCCTTGACCAGCATCTCCTCATGCTCGTCCGCCGGATCGGAATCGGCGACGATGCCACCGCCGGCCTGGGCGATCACATGATCCTGCGTCACCGACAGGGTGCGGATGACGATGTTGCTGTCCATGGCGCCGTCGAAGCCGATCCAGGCCACAGACCCGCAATAGGCGCCGCGCCGCGCCACCTCCAGCTCGTCGATGATCTGCATGGCCCGGATCTTCGGCGCCCCGGTGATCGACCCGCCGGGACAGGCGGCGCGCAGCAGGTCCACCGGACCCAGCCCCGGCACCAGGCGGGACGTCACCACCGACACCAGATGATGGACGGTGGCGAAGCTCTCCAGCCCGAACAGCACCGGCACCTTGACGCTGCCGACCTCCGACACCCGCGCCAGATCGTTGCGCAGCAGGTCGGTGATCATCAGGTTTTCCGCCCGGTCCTTGATGCTGGCCGACAGCTCCGCCGCCGCCGCCGCGTCGGCCGCCGCATCGGCCCCTGGATCTGCTGGGCGCGGGCGGGTGCCCTTGATCGGCCGCGTCTCGATCGTCCGGTCGGCGCCCAGCCGGATGAAGCGCTCCGGCGACGCCCCGGCCAGCCGCAGCCTGGGGCCGCAGTTCAGGAAAGCGGCGAAGGGTGCCGGGCTGAACCGGCGCAGCCGCTCGTACAGCGCATAGGCGTCGGTGTCCGGCCCGGCATCGGCCAGGAAGCGCTGGGTGAAGTTGGCCTGATAGATGTCGCCGGCGCGGATATACTCCAGAACCTGCCCGACCCGGTCGAGGTAGTCGGGACGCGACAGCTCCGACCGCCAGCGCATCGGCGCAGGCCCGGCCGATTGTTCCGGAGGCGGAACGGACAGCCGCGCCGCCATGCGCCGGGCGCGGTCCTCCGCCTCCGGCCGGGCGGCGATGACCCAGGCGCGCCGTTCCTGCCGGTCGAAGGCCGCAACGACGTCGTACAGGCCGAAGGCGAAGTCCGGCTGCCCGCCCGGATTGCCATGGCGGGAGCGCAGCCCCTCCAAAGCCGTTCCGGCTTCGTAACCGATGAAGCCTACAGCGCCTCCGGTGAAGGGAACCGGGCCGTCGGAGGGACGCGGATGAGCGGCAAGCGCCCGTTCCAGCGCGTCGAAAGGACTGCCGCCAACCGGGCGGCCGTCGATCAGGGTCTGGCCGCCGATGGCTTCGACGGTTTGGAACGGTTCCGCAACGATATAGGAATGCCGCCCATTCCGCGGATGGGGCGCGGCGCTGTCGAGCAGCATCGCCCAGGGCTCGGCGCTCCAGGGGCGGAACAGGGCGGCGGGATCGCCGCAGGAAATGGGAATCATCAGCATGGCGGGGGCAGTCGGCCGTCGGCTTACATCAAGATGGTGGCGCCGCCATCGACGACCAAGACGTGACCATTGACATAGGACGCCGCCGCCGAGGCCAGGAACACCGCCGCCCCGGCGATCTCCTCCGGCCGGCCCCAGCGCCGCATCGGCGTGCGGTTGGCGAAATAGGCGGAGCGCTCCGGATCGCCGGTGATGGCCGCATTCGTTTCGGTTGCGAAAAAGCCGGGAGCGATGGCGTTGCTGGTCAGTCCCACCGGTCCATATTCGGCGGCCAGCGCCCGCACCATGCCGTTCAGCCCCGATTTCGCCGCGGCATAGACGCTGTCGTTGGCCCGCGAAATCTGCCCGGCGACGGAGGTGACGGCGATCAGCCGTCCGCTGCCCCGCGGCAGCATCAGCCGCGCCGCTTCCCGCGCCAGGATCAGGCTGGAGGCCAGATCGACGTCGAGAAGGGTGACGATCTCGTCGTCCGTCAGATCGGCCAGCGGCTTGCGGTTGCGCTGCCCGACATTCTGGACCAGCACATCGAGCCGCCCATGCTCCCCTGCGATCTGTGCGAAGGCATCGCGCACCGCCGCCCGGTCGGCCACGTCGAAGGGCAGCGCCGAAGCCGATCCGCCGGCGGCTTCGATTTCGGCGACGCGGGCCTCCAGCGTCGCGGCGTCGCGGCCGTTCAGAAGCACATGCGCGCCCGATCCGGCCAGCGCCCGCGCAATCTCCAGCCCAAGCCCGCGACCCGACCCGGTGACGAGCGCGACCTGCCCGGCCAACGAGAAGGTCGACAGATACGGTTGGATGGCTGCGGTCATCTCTGCCCCCGGCTGTTGCGGCGCCGCCGAGATGTAGCAGAGCCGCAGACTGATTGGCACCCTCGATGGCAGGCCGAGGCATCACACTCGGCGAGGATTTCCCTTGTCCGGGACGGGAGAGGGGGTCATCGGCAGGCGCTTGCCGGCCAATTGTTTCCTCGATACCACTATTTTGCAAACCGGCCTCGCAAGCCGTCCCACTGCGAAAGGTCCGGCCATGCCGCTTCCCCCTCCCGACAAGCTTCGCGAACTCGCGACGATGTTTGCGACCAACGCGCCGGCCGCCGACAGTTTCGAGCCGTTCAGCGAAACACGGAACAAGCTGGCGAAATACTCCAAGATGGCGCTGATCGGCGGAGCCCAGAGCGGCCTGCAGACCGGCGTCACCATGCTCAGCGGGGTGGCGACCACGAGTATCAATATCGGGATCGGCTCGATCGCCCTGTTCCCGCTGGGGGCGGCGCTGGGGCCGTGGCTGGTGGCGCTGGCCATCGGCGTCACTGCGAACGGCATCTTCGCCCTGCACGACCTCCGCACCGCCGCCACGCGCAGCAACGGCTATCCCTGCAGCTGCGGCAAGTGCAAGGCCAACCTGACCTACGTGATCGACCGCAAAGAGAACAACATGGCGATCAAGGCGGTCAGCGTCTTCACCGTCGGGCTTCCCTTCATCGCCGACCGCATCTGGTCGATCCGCAAGTCCTTCCGGAAGGACAGCCCGAAGGAGAATGTCTGCACCAGCCTGATCGAAGGCGCGCGCGGCGGCTGCGTGTGCGCGATCGCCTCGATCATGATGCTGTGCGGCGAGTGGAAGCAGAACGAAAAGGCGGATGCCGCGCTGGTTGTCGACGCCGTCGCCATCATCTGGTCGAGCGACGGCGCCAAGCGCCTGAAGTCCCATTGGTAACGGCGCGCCGGACGGATTGGAGCAGGCCGGTCGCATGGCAAAAAGGCTTCGGATGCCGGAGCATCCGAAGCCTTTCCGTTACCGCGCCACCGTCAGTGGACCGACGCCTCCCGCGCCGCGGCGGCGCTCGCCACCGGCGGCAGGGCGAAGCCCAAGGGCGGCCGTTCCGGCGCCTTGAAGCCGTGCGCCCGGTCCTCCTCGACCACCACGCCGTCCAGCGCCAGCCGGCCATCGACCACCGACAGGGTCATGGTGGTCTTGCCCTCCACCTCCTCGTCGAGCAGGCGCTCGGCGATCGGGTCTTCCACAAGACCCTGGATGGCCCGCTTCAGCGGGCGGGCGCCGAACGCCGGATCCCAGCCCAGATCGCCCAGCCGCCGCTTGGCCGCCGCATCCGCCGCCAGGGTGACGCCGCGCTCGGCCAGCCGCTCGTTGACGCGGGCGAGTTGGATGTCGACGATCCGCGACATCTGGTCCCGGCCCAGCCGGCGGAAGATCAGCACATCGTCCAGCCGGTTGAGGAACTCCGGCCGGAAGGCCTTGCGCACCGCGTCCATCACCTCCACCGTCGCACCGGCCATATCCTCGTCATCGCCCAGCGCGCTCAGCGCCTCGGCCCCCAGGTTGGAGGTCATGATGAGGATGGCGTGGCGGAAGTCGGCGGTGCGGCCCTGCCCGTCGGTCAGCCGCCCGTCGTCGAGCGCCTGCAGCAGGACGTTCAGCACGTCGGGATGCGCCTTCTCCACCTCGTCCAGCAGCACGACCTGATAGGGCCGGCGCCGAATGCGTTCCGCCAGCGAACCGCCGTCGTCATAGCCGACATAGCCCGGCGGCGAGCCGATCATGCGGCTGACCGCGTGCTTTTCCATGTACTCCGACATGTCGAGGCGGGTGATCGCCGTCTCGTCGTCGAACAGGAAGGCGGCCAGGGCCTTGGCCAGTTCGGTCTTGCCGACGCCGGTCGGACCGAGGAACAGGAAGGAGCCGGTCGGGCGGCTGGGGTCCTTCAGCCCGGCGCGGGCACGCCGCACCGCCTTGGACACCGCACGCACCGCCTCTTTCTGGCCGACCACGCGCTCGGCCAGCTTGTCCTCCATGCCCTTCAGCCGCTGGCGTTCGCCCTCCAGCATCCGTTCGACCGGAATGCCGGTCCAGCGGGTGACGACGGCGCCGATGTCCTTGGCCGTCACCTCGTCACGCTCCGTGCTGGCGCGCGATTCGGCCTCGGCCAGACGCTTTTCCAGGTCGGGCACCACGCCATAGGCAAGCTCGCCGGCCTTGGCCCAGTCGCCGTCGCGCTGGGCGCGCTCCAGCTTGGTGCGGGCCTGGTCCAGCTCCTCCTTCAGGCGGCGTCCCTCGGTGCGGCGGGACTGCGAGGCGCGCCAGTCCTCTTCCATCGAGGTCTGACGGGCTTCCGCCTCGGCCAGTTCGCCTTCCAGGGCGTGCAGCCGCTCCTGCGAGGCGGCGTCCGGCTCGGCCTTCAGTGCTTCGCGCTCGATCTTCAACTGGGCGACGCGACGGTCGACGGCGTCGAGCGCTTCCGGCTTGCTGTCGATCGCCATGCGCAGGCGGCTCGCCGCCTCATCGACGAGGTCGATCGCCTTGTCGGGCAGCCGGCGGTCGCCGATGTAGCGCGACGACAGGCTCACCGCCGCGACCACCGCCGCGTCGGCGATGCGCACGCCGTGGTGCACCTCGTACTTGCCCTTGATGCCGCGCAGGATCGACACGGCGTCGTCCACCGACGGCTCGTCCACCGTCACCGGCTGGAAGCGGCGGGCCAGCGCCGCGTCCTTCTCGATGTACTTGCGGTATTCGTCCGGCGTGGTGGCGCCGACGCAGCGCAGCTCGCCGCGCGCCAGGGCGGGCTTCAGCATGTTGGCGGCGTCCATCGCCCCATCGGTGCGCCCGGCGCCGATCAGGGTGTGCAGCTCATCGATGAACAGGATGATGCGGCCGTTGGCCTCCTGCACCTCGGCCAGCACCGACTTCAGCCGCTCCTCGAACTCGCCACGGAACTTGGCGCCGGCCAGCAGGGCGGTGAGGTCGAGCGCCAGCACGCGCCGGTCCTTCAGCCCTTCCGGCACATCGCCGGAGGCCAGACGCTGGGCCAACCCCTCGACCACGGCGGTCTTGCCGACGCCGGGATCGCCGATCAGCACCGGGTTGTTCTTGGTGCGGCGCGCCAGCACCTGGATGGTGCGGCGGATCTCGTCGTCACGGCCAATGACCGGGTCGAGCCGGCCCTGCCGCGCCTCGTCCGTCAGGTCGCGGGTGTAGCGGGCCAGCGCCTCGCCGGAGGTGGTTTCGGTCTCGGCGTCGGCGGGGTGGTCCTTGCGCTGGGCATCGGCGGCGGCGGCCAGCGCGTCGGCATCGACACCGGCGCGGCGGAACAGCGCGCGTAGCGGGCCGCTCTGGCGGGCGAGGCTCTCCAGCAGCCGTTCGGCGGTGACGAAGCGGTCGCCGCCGTTGCGCGCCGAGGCGACGGCGCCCTGCAGCACGGCGGCCAGCGCCGGCGACATATAGAGCGGCTGCGGGCCTTCGTTGGCGCCCGGCTGGACCGGAGCGCGGGATAGCTGTTCCTCGGTCGCGGACTTCAGCAGATCGGGATCGCCGCCGGTGTCGCGCACCAGACGCGCGGCGACGCCGCTGGTGTCGTCGATCAGGGCCTTCAGCAGATGTTCGGGGAGAAGCTGTTGGTGCCGCTCGGCAAGGGCGGCGATCTGCGCGGCCTGAATGACGCCACGCGCACGATCGGTGAATTGACCGAAGTCCATCCGGCACTCCGTTTCCATGGTCTCCCGCCCAGCAATCCGGCGCGGGACGGCGCGTCCACGATCCGCAAAATGCGCGATCGCCCGGCGCCTGATGGGTAAATGGTTAACGGAATTGCGGCGATCAAGAGGGGGGAGGTTCGAGGGCGCCGGCTGCGCCCGTTGCCCGCAACCGGGCTTGCAACGGAAGCTCAACAGTTCGATCCTCTGGCCGCACCGGTAACTCCGGCCAGCTTGAAAAATACGAGGATCATCGTATATTGTGGGGGCACCGGTGGATTGGTCGACGGTAAAGCCCAAGGTCATTCGGGCCTTGAAGGACGGGACGTTTCAGCACGAAGTCCGAAACGCGATCGATACGAAGAACTTGCTGCAGATGGGGGCCGTTACCGCTGACGACGTCATTCAGGTATTGAGGAATGCCCGGGGCAACGATCACAGCGTCAGTCCTCATCACAGGGATCCGGACATCGAGGTGAACATCGTAAAGCGTCAGGGCTGGTACATTAAGTTTTACTTCGTAGATCCTGACACGATCTTTATCAGCGTCCATCAATGAGGTGTCGTCGTGAAGATCTATCGTGAAGGCGACAAGAGCAAGGCCGTGTGCGAGACGGACGGGCTGACGACGACCACCTTCGCCCTGCGCGACGTCCCGTTCGAAGACGGCAAAGGCGTGGCGCAGAATATCCTTGTCGCCGTATGCGACAAGTGCGGTGCGGTCGTCGCCACTCCGCCGCAATCGACGCCGGCCATCAAGGCCGCCTATGACAGGGCCACGGTCTCCATTGAAGCCAACCTGCCGTCGGTCTACACCGACGCTCTCGATCTTGCGGCGTATCGCATCGACGCGGGCCTGACGACCGAGTTCCGCAAGCCGTTGCTGATGTATTACATCAACCGGTACGCCGCCGACCGGAACCTGTCACGGCAGCTTGCCGACAGCCTCATCGAGACCAAGGCCTTCTTCGAAGACGCACCGAAGGCCGGGCGTGGTTCGGCAAGGCGGCGTCTGTCGATGAAAATCACCCCGACCAATTCGCGTGATCTGGAGGCGGTCGCCGAAGTCACGGCGCTCAACAAGACGGATGTCATCAAGTCCGTGATCGGCTGCATCCACAAGGACATCGTTGCCCCTGAGAAGCCAAAGGGCCTGAAGACGCTCAGGATGCTGGCCGCCGTCGCCTCCTGAGCCACAAGGTCAGGCACCAGAAGGTCGCGCCATATTGACACACGATCCCCATCGCCCCTTTCATAGCACCACGATATGGCAACAAGGGTTCCGGTGGGATGGACGTGCGGCAGCTTCGCTATTTCCTGGGCATCGTCGAGCATGGCTCGATCTCCCGCGCGGCGGAGACGTTACGGGTGGCACAGCCGGCGCTCAGTCTGCATCTAAAGCGGATGGAGGAGGATTTCGGCTGCCAACTGGTCCTGCGCACGGCGCGCGGCGTGGTGCCGACGGAAAGCGGACGGCGCCTGGCGCAGCGGGCGGCGGCGCTGATCGGCCAGATGGACGGGCTGCGCGACGAGGTGCGGGCGGTCGAGGCGGTGCCGGCCGGGCCGGCGACCGTCGGCATCCCGACCTCGCTGGGTCCGGTGCTGACCGTGCCGCTGGCGCTGGCGGTGCGCCGCACCCATCCGCAGATCCGGCTGCGGGTGGTGGAGGGGCTGTCCGGCCACATGCTGGAATGGGTACTGTCGGGGCAGCTCGACCTTGCGCTGGTGTTCGGCACCAAGGAGATGGGCGGGCTGGAAACCGAACTGGTGGCGCGGGAACGGCTGCATCTGGTCGGGCCGGCCGACGACCCGCTGCTGCGCGGCCGGAGCGCCATTCCCTTCGCCGAGGCGCTGTCCCTGCCGCTGATCCTGCCCGGCCGCCCGCACGGCGTACGCGAGGAGGTGGAGCATGCCGCCCTGTTGGCGCGGGCCGGCGTCACCGTCGCGCTGGAGATCGACGCGCTGGAGCAGATCAAAGCGCTGGTGGCGGAGGGCTGCGGCTATACCGTCCTGTCGGATCGGGTGGCGCGGCATGGCGCGGCGGCGGAGCGGTTGACCGGCCTGCCCATCGTCGATCCGCAGATTGACCGGACCATCCTGCTGGCCCATGCCGCCGGCCGGCCGATGTCGGCCGCCGCCCGCGCGACGCACGGCATCCTCGGCGGCATCCTGGCTGGCCTGACGCAGGACGGCGGGTGGCGGTAACCCGCCGGTCAGGATCCTAGGTTGACGATCTCCACCCGCCGGTTGGCTTCGCTGGCCGGGTTCGCCGGGTCGAGAAGCTGTTGGGATCCGCGGCCGACGGCGACCAGCCGGCCCGACGACACGCCGAAGGTCCGGGTCAGGTAATCGCGAACCGAGGCGGCGCGCCGCTTCGACAAAGCGAGGTTGTAGTCGGGGTTGCCGACGCCGTCGGTGTGGCCGGTCAGCTGGAAACGGTAGGCGGCGAGATCCGGCGAGGTCAGGGCGCGGCCCAACTCGTTCAGGATGCCGGTCGCCTTCGGCGTCAGCTCCGCCGAATTGAAGGCGAACTCCACCTGGAAGCTGATGCGCGGCGCCGCCTTCGGCTGGGGGGCGGGACTGCCGTAGCCCGGTGCCGGAGCGGGAGCGGTAGTCGGCGCCGCGGTGGTGTCGCCGGTTCCCAGCGCCAGACCGCGGGTCCGCGGCTTCTCGTCGCCCTGCGGCCGGTCCGGCTTCAGCGCGCGGATGAAATCCTCCGACGTGGTCGGTGCGGCAGCCGGATCGGTGGCCAGCGCCGAACCGCTCACCGACAGCAGCAGACCCAGGCCGGCCAGCGCCGGCCGCAACATCCCGACCGCATTCATTCCCGCACCCCCGCTTCCATATCAGGACCAAGCTTCGGCCATCCTAGCCAAATGCGTGTCCCGCCGCCAGCGCCGGCCCGCGGGGTTGTGACCCGGCGCCCCGATTCAGCCCGGCGGCGGGGCGGCACCGCGCGCATCGCTGCGGACCATTTTTGCCGCAGGACCGGACGGTTCCCGGTCTTGCCCCGGCAAGAGTGCGGCGATACCGTGCAGCCCACGCCGCAGCCGTTCCGTGGAAACATGCACGATATCGTCATTCAAGTCCTGGGCGTTGCCGGGCTTCTCGCCCTCGTCAGTTTCCTGCCGCCGCTGGCCGCCCGCTTCCAGGTGCCCTACACGGTGCTGCTGGCCGGTGTCGGCGTGGCGCTGGGTGCCGTGATCCAGACCTTCGCCGGCATGCCGGGCAAGGGACCGTTCCACGACTTCCTGGCGTCGCTGGCGGAGCTGGACGTTTCCTCCGACGTGCTGCTGCACATCTTCCTGCCGATCCTGCTGTTCGAAACCGCGCTTGCGGTCGATGTGCGCCGGCTGTTCGACGATCTGGGGCCGATCCTGCTGATGGCGGTGGTGGCGGTGTTCGTCTGCACCTTCGCCGTCGGCTATGCGGTCAATCTGTTCACCCCGATGCCGCTGGTCGCCTGCCTGCTGCTGGGCTCCATCGTCGCCTCCACCGACCCGGCGGCGGTGATCGGCATCTTCCGCGACCTGGGCGCGCCGCGCCGGCTGACCACGCTGGTCGAAGGCGAAAGCCTGCTGAACGACGCCGCGGCCATCGCGCTGTTCACGCTGCTGCTCGACATGCTGACGCGCAAGGCCACCGGCGGAGCGGGAGCGGCGGCGCTGGACTTCCTGCGCGATTTCTCCGGCGGCGTCGTCACCGGCTACATCTGCGGCCGCATCGTCTGCATGCTGGTGGAACCGGTGCGCAACCAGCCGATGGCGGAGATCACGCTGACGGTGGCGCTGGCCTATCTGTCCTATGTGCTGGCCGAACATTATGTCGGCGCGTCCGGCGTGGTGGCGGTGGTGGCGTCGGCTCTGGTCATCGGATCGGTCGGCCGCACCCGCATCTCCCCCGCCACCTGGGGCGCCATGGAGCATGTCTGGCAGCAGCTGGGCTTCTGGGCCAACTCCCTGATCTTCCTGCTGACCGCCATCCTGGTGCCGCGGCTGATGGCCGACGCCGGCTGGGCGGAGGTCGGGCTGGTGCTGGTCGTGGTGCTGGCCGCCTTCGCCGCCCGCGCGGTGGTGCTGTTCGGGCTGCTGCCGATCCTGTCCTGGGCCGGTCTGGCGCAGAAGGTCAGCAATTCCTACAAGTCGGTGATGCTGTGGGGCGGCATGCGCGGGGCGGTGTCGCTGACGCTGGCCCTGGCGGTGACCGAGAATTTCCGGGTGCCCGACCGGGTGCAGAGCTTCGTTGCGGTGATGGTCACCGGCTTCGTCTTCGTCACCCTGTTCGTCAACGGCACGACACTGCGCTGGCTGATCCGCCTGCTGAAGCTGGACGAGCTGACGCCGGTCGAGCGCGCCATGCGCAACCGCGCGCTGGCGCTGTCCACCGACAGCATCCGCGACCGCGTCGCCGCGGTGGCCGAGACCTATGAGGTCGACGGCGTCGTCAAGGACGTGATGGTCGCCCGCTATGAGGAGCGGCGGAAGCAGATCGACCAGGACCGCCAGGAGGAGGCTCAGCTGACCGGCGAGGACCGCGTCACCATCGGCCTCGTCATCCTGGTGAACCGCGAGGAGGAACTCTATTACGCCCACTTCTCCGAAGGGGTGGTGTCGCGCGCGGTGATGGAGATGCTGGCCGGCCGCAGCGGCCGGCTGCTCGACGCGGTCAAGAGCCAGGGCCGCAACGGTTATCGCGCCTTCGAGGAGCCCTTCATCGCCTTCTCCCCCTGGATGCGGGCGGCGAGCTGGCTGCAGCGCCGCTTCGGCATCCACCGGCCGCTGGCCCGGCGCCTGTCGATGCGGTTCGAGGTGCTGGTAGCCGTGCGCACGGTGCTGCGCGAGCTGCTGGCCTTCACCCGCGACCGGCTTGCCCGCGTGCTGGGCCAGGAGGTGGCGTTCGAGCTGGAGGGCATGCTGGTCGGCCGGCTCGGCATCGTCGAACAGGCGCTGTCGGCCCTGAAGCTGCAATATCCCGACTATGCGGTGGTGCTGCAGAGCCGTTACGTCGGCCGCGCCGCGCTGCGGCTGGAGCATGCCGAATACCGCGCCATGCACGCCGAATCGATCATCAGCCAGGAGGTGCTGACCGACCTGGAACGCGATCTGGAACAGCGCCGCCGCGTGCTGGAACGCTTGCCGAAGCTGGATGTCCGATTCGACGTGGCGGAGCTGGTGCGCCGGGTGCCGCTGTTCGCCGGCCTGCCGTCGGAGCGGGTGGCGACCATCGCCACGCTGTTGCGCGCCCAGCTGGCGCTGCCGGGCGAGACCATCGTGCGCAAGGGCGAGCGCGGCGATGCCATGTTCTTCATCGCGTCGGGTGCCGTGGAGGTGCTGGTGCCGATGCTGGCGGAGCCGGTGAAACTGGGCACCGGCGACTTCTTCGGCGAGATGGCGCTGCTGTCCCGCCAGCGGCGCAATGCAGACGTGCGCGCGCTTGGCTATTGCCAACTGCTGGTGTTGGATGAGAAAGATTTTCGCCGACTGGTGCAGAAGGACGCGGATTTGCAGTCCCACATCCAGGCGGTCGCCGAAGCGCGCCGCCAGCCGACCCAGTCGTCGCCGGCCGTCCCGGCGGTGAGCTGACCGGACGGGGAAGGGATTTCAAAGATGAGCGGGATCGCGACGGGCGGCCAACCCTGGCTGCGCCTGATGCCGGGCCTTTTCGTGCTGCTGTGGAGCACCGGCTTCATCGGCGCGAAATACGGCCTGCCCTATGTGGAGCCGCTGACCTTCCTGCTGATCCGGCTGGGGCTGGTCGCCGTGGTGCTGGCGCTGGTGGCGCTGGTCAGCCGGGCGCCCTGGCCCAAGGACTGGCCGACTGCCGGGCGGATCGTGCTGGCCGGATTGCTGGTGCATGGCGTCTATCTCAGCGGCATCTTTATCGCCATCTCGCAAGGTCTGCCGGCCGGGGTGACCGCCCTGGTGGTCGGCATCCAGCCGCTGCTGACCGCCGCCCTGTCCGGCCCGCTGCTGGGCGAACGGGTGACCGGCCGGCAATGGGTCGGACTGCTGCTGGGCCTTGCCGGCGTCGGTCTGGTGGTGCGGGAGAAGCTGTCGATCGACGCCGCGCATCTGGTCCCGTTCGCCTATGCCCTGGTCGCGCTGATCGGCATCACGCTGGGCACGCTGTACCAGAAGCGCCATGGCGGCGGCATGGATCTGCGCAGCGGCACCGCCATCCAATACGGCGCCACCGCGGCCGCCCTGGCGATCGCCGCCACGCTGACCGAGACAATGCAGGTGCAGTGGACCGGGGAGTTCATCTTCGCCCTGCTGTGGCTGTGCTTCGTGCTGTCGGTCGGCGCCATCTTCCTGCTGTTCGCCCTGATCCGCCGTGGTGCGGCGGCCAAGGTCGCCAGCCTGTTCTACCTGACCCCGCCGGTCACCGCGCTGATCGCCTGGATCCTGTTCGGCGAGAAGCTGGGCCTCGTGGCATTGGCCGGCATGGCGGTGGCGGTCTGCGGCGTGGCGCTGGTGAACCGGAAGTAGGCGAAGGGGCCGGGTGAGCCGCCGGGCGAAAGCGCCGGCCGCGGCAAGATTTCGCTGGATCGTCCGCCCGCTCAGCAATTTAATACGTCTGACAAATCGATAAATCCCCTGGGGAGGGACGCGATGGCGGACGTGTTGGATTTCGGCAGCTTCGACTACATCATCGCGGGCGGCGGCACGGCCGGCTGCGTGCTGGCCAACCGGCTGTCGGCCGATCCGGACGTCTCGGTCCTGTTGCTGGAGGCGGGCGGCAAGGACAGCTGGGTCTGGCTGCACATCCCTGCCGGCTATCTGTTCTGCATCGGCAATCCGCGCACCGACTGGTGTTTCAAGACGGAGGCCGAGCCGGGGCTGAACGGCCGCAGCATCCATTACGCCCGCGGCAAGGTGCTGGGCGGCTGTTCGTCGATCAACGGCATGATCGCCATGCGCGGGCAGGCGCGCGATTACGACGAGTGGGCGGCCATCACCGGTGATTCGCGCTGGAGTTGGAAGGAGGTGCTGCCGGTCTTCAAGGGCAGCGAGGATTATTGGCGCGGCGCCGACGAGATGCACGGTGCCGGCGGCGAATGGCGGGTGGAGAGGCAGCGGCTGCGCTGGGACCTGCTCGACCGCTTCGCCGATGCGGCGCAGCAGGCCGGCATTCCCCGCAACGACGACTTCAACCGCGGCGACAATTTCGGCGTCGGCAGTTTCGAGGTGAACCAGAAGGGCGGAATCCGCTGGAGCGCGGCCAAGGCCTTCCTGCGCCCCGCCCTCGACCGGCCGAACCTGAAGCTCGCCATCGATGCGGCCATCGACAAGGTGGAGATCGCCGACGGCCGCGTCACCGGCATCCGCTTCACCGTCAAGGGGGAGCCGGCGCGGGCGACATCCAAGATCGAGACGGTCCTGGCCGCCGGATCCATCGGCAGCCCGGCAATCCTCCAGCGTTCAGGCATCGGCCCGGCGGAGCATCTGAAGAAACTCGGCATTCCAGTGGTGCTGGACGCGCCCGATGTCGGCGCCAACCTGCAGGACCATCTGCAGCTGCGCATGATCTACAAGGTCGACGGCATCGTCACGCTGAACAAGCGGGCGGGCAGCCTGTTCGGCAAGGCGATGATGGGGCTGGAATACGCGCTGTTCCGCAAGGGGCCGCTGACTATGGCGCCCAGCCAGCTCGGCGTCTTCGCCAAATCGTCGCCGGAGGTCGCAACCGCCGACCTGGAATACCATGTGCAGCCGCTATCGCTGGAGAAGTTCGGCGATCCGCTGCACGGCTTCCCGGCCTTCACCGCCAGCGTCTGCGACCTGCGCCCGGCGTCGCGCGGCTGGACCCGCATCACCACCGCCGACCATCGCGAGAATCCGGCCATCGCCCCCTGCTACCTGTCCGATCCGGCCGACCGGGCGAAGGCGGCCAAGGCGCTGGCGCTGACCCGCCGGATCGTGGCGCAGCCGGCGCTCGCCCCCTACCACCCGCAGGAATATAAGCCCGGCCCCAGCTTCCAGACCGAAGAGGAACTGGCCAAGGCCGCCGGCGACATCGGCACCACCATCTTCCACCCGGTCGGCACCTGCCGGATGGGCGGCAAGGACGACGCCACCGCCGTCACCGATGCGGAGATGCGGGTGCGCGGCGTGCGTGGCCTGCGGGTGATCGATGCCTCGGTGATGCCGACGCTGACCTCGGGCAACACCAACACGCCGACGGTGATGATCGCCGAACGCGGCGCCGCCCTGATGCGGGCCGACCGCCGCGTCGCTCTGAAAGGGTAATCCAGCCGGAAAGCCCCGCGGCCTCCGCAAAAATTTCGCTAAGTGACCCAACAATCCGCAATGGGATTTTCCGATCACCCCCGATCCACGGCCAACCCGCAAAATCATTTGCCTGCGAAAGGTGCAGACTTGTCCCCAACGATAGAAATCCGAGGGGACGAGAGATGGACGGCATGCCGAAAGGCCTGCGGCCGGAACAGGTGGCGGCAGAACAGGTGGCGATCGATGACGGCTATCGCCTCGACGACCGCTATGCCCGAGCGGAGGGCCAAGTCTATCTGTCCGGCACCCAGGCGCTGGTCAGGCTGCTGCTGCTCCAGGCGGAAAGCGACCGGCGGGCGGGGCTGAACACCGCCGGCTTCGTCAGCGGCTATCGCGGGTCGCCGCTGGGCGGACTGGATCAGGCGCTGTGGCAGGCACGCAGCCAACTGGACGCCCACGCCATCAGCTTCGTCCCCGGCGTGAACGAAGATCTGGGCGCCACCGCCGTGATGGGGACACAGCAGGTCGAATCCTCGGGCGAGGGCACCGTCGATGGCGTGTTCGGCCTGTGGTACGGCAAGGGGCCGGGAGTGGACCGCTCCGGCGACGTGCTGAAGCATGCCAACGCCTATGGCAGCTCGCCGCGCGGCGGGGTGCTTGCGGTGGCCGGCGACGACCACGGCTGCGTGTCCTCCAGCATGCCGCACCAGAGCGACCTTGCGATGATTGCGTGGTCGATGCCGGTGCTGAACCCGTCGGGCGTGCGCGAATTCCTTGATTTCGGCCTCTACGGCTATGCCCTGTCGCGCTTTTCCGGCGCCTGGGTCGGGTTCAAGGCGATCTCGGAATCGGTGGAAAGCTCCGCCACCGTGCGCCTGCCGTCGCTCGACCGCGGCTTCCTGCCGGTGGAGTTCGATCCGCCGCCGGGGGGCTTGCATTACCGCTGGCCCGACCTGCCCAGCCTCGCCATCGAGGAAAGGCTGGCCGCCAAGGTCGCGGCGGTGAAGGCCTTCGCCCGCGTCAACCGCATCGACCGCACGGTACTGGGCCGGGGCGGCTGGCTGCGCATCGTCACCACCGGCAAGGCGCATCTCGACCTGATGGAGGCGCTGAGAGTCCTGGGCATCGGCCCGGTGGAGGCGGCGGAGATCGGGCTGTCGGTCCACAAGATCGGCCTGTCCTGGCCGCTGGAACCCGACTTCGCGCTGACCGCCGCCCGCGGTGCCGAGGAGATCCTGGTGGTCGAAGAAAAAGCCCCCGTCGTCGAGGGCCAGTTGAAGGATCTGCTGTTCCACCTGCCGGCCGGCGAGCGCCCGCGCGCCGTGGTCGGCAAGACCGACGAGTTCGGCGCCCCGCTGCTGCCCGCCACCGGCGAACTGCGCCCCTGGATCGTCGCCAAGGCCCTGGTGGAGCGCATCCGCCACCGCTTTCCGGAACGCGATTTCTCCGCGCGTCTGGCCGAGCTGCTGCCGGGCGAGGCGCCGACTGCCCCTGCCCTGCCGCGCACGCCCTATTTCTGCTCCGGCTGCCCGCACAACAGCTCGACCAAGGTGCCGGAGGGCAGCAAGGCGATGGCCGGCATCGGCTGCCATTTCATGGCGTCGTGGATGGACCGCGACACGGTCGGCCTCAGCCAGATGGGTGGCGAGGGCGTCAGCTGGATCGGGCAGTCGCGCTACAGCAAGCGCCCGCACATCTTCCAGAATCTGGGCGAGGGCACCTATTTCCACTCCGGCCTGCTGGCGATCCGGCAGGCGGTGGCCGCCAAGGTCAACATCACCTACAAAATTCTGTTCAACGACGCCGTCGCCATGACCGGCGGCCAGCCGGTGGACGGCCCGATCTCCGTCGACGCCATCACCCGCCAGCTGGCGGCGGAGGGAATCACCCGCATCGCCGTGGTCAGCGACGCGCCGGAGAAGTACGACAGCCGCAGCGGCCTCGCGCCTTTCACCACCGTGCATCACCGTGAGGAACTGGACGCCGTCCAGCGCGAGATGCGCGAGATCCCCGGCGTCACCGCCATCGTCTATGAGCAGACCTGCGCCGCCGAAAAGCGCCGCCGGCGCAAGCGCGGCACCCTGGCCGACCCGGCGCGCCGCATGGTCATCAACGATCTGGTCTGCGAAGGCTGCGGCGATTGCGGCCGGAAGTCGAACTGCCTGTCGGTCCAGCCGAAGCAGACCGAATTCGGCGTGAAGCGCCAGATCGACCAGTCCAGCTGCAACAAGGATTATTCCTGCGCCGACGGCTTCTGCCCCAGCTTCGTCTCGGTGATGGGCGGAAGTTTGCGCAAGCCGAACCCCGACAAGGTCGCCGCCCGCTTCGCCGACGATCTGGCGGCATTGCCGCTGCCGCATTACAGCGCGTCTGATGACCCGGCCGAGATCCTGGCCGAGATTTTGATTGTCGGCATCGGCGGCACCGGCGTCGTCACAATCGGCGCGGTACTGGCGATGGCCGCCCATCTTGAGGGCAAGGCGTCTTCCGTGCTCGACTTCATGGGCTTCGCGCAAAAGGGCGGTGCAGTCTACAGCTACCTCCGCGTGGCGGGCGACGCGGCGAGGCTCAACCAAGCGCGGATCGATCCGAAGCAGGCGCAGCTGGTGCTGGCCTGCGACACGGTTGTCGCGGGGTCGCCGGACGCGCTGAAGACGGTACGGCTGGGCCGGACGCGGGTGGTGGCGAACGCCCATGTCGCGCCGACCGGCGCCTTCACCCGCGACGGCAGCAAACTGCCCGATGCCGGCGGGCTGCTGCGGAGCTTGCGCCGCGCCGCCGGACCGGACCGGGTGGATGTGGTGGACGCCAACCGGGTGGTCACCGCCCTGTTCGGCGACAGCATCCTCGCCAACGTCTTTCTGATGGGCGTCGCCTTCCAGAAGGGGCTGCTGCCGGTCGGGCTGGAGGCGCTGACCCGTGCCATCGAACTGAACGGCACCGGCGTTCCCGCCAACCTGCGCGCCTTCGCCTTCGGCCGCCTCGCCGCGCACCGGCCGGAGTTGCTGAAGACTCTGGGCGCGGAGGAGGAGGCGCCCGCAACCGATCTCGCCACCATCGTCGAGCGCCGCGCCGCCTTCCTTACCGACTATCAGGACCGCGCCTATGCCGACCGCTACCGCGCGCTGGTGGAGCGGGCGCGGCAGGCGGAGGCCCGCGTTGCCCCCGGTTCGACTGCGCTGGCCGAGGCGGTGGCGCGCAGCGCCTTCAAGCTGATGGCCTACAAGGACGAGTATGAGGTCGCCCGCCTGCACAGCAACCCCGCTTTCCGCAAAAGCCTGGAGGATCGCTTCGAGGGCGACTGGAAGCCGGTCTTCCACCTCGCCCCGCCGCTGTTGTCGCGTGACACCAACGGCTATGGCGAGCCGCGCAAGATGGCGTTGGGCGCCTGGATCCTGCCGGTGTTCCGCGGGATGGCGGCGATGAAACGGCTGCGCGGCACGGCGCTCGACCCGTTCGGCTACACGGCGGAGCGGAAGATGGAACGCGCCCTGATCGCCCGCTATGAGGCCACGGTGGCGGAGATCGCCGAACGGCTGTCGGCCGACCGGCTTGCCACCGCGGTGGAGCTGGCCGCCTTGCCGCAGGAAATCCGCGGCTTCGGCCCGGTCAAGCACCGCGCAATGGAAGCGGTCGAGCCGCGCTGGCGGGCGTTGGAGCAGCGGCTGCGCGAACGCACCGCCCAGGCAGCATAAGGGAGACGGCGTGGGGCGGCCTCACTTCGCCAGGAAGTGAAGGTAGGGGAAGGCTTCGAAGTCGAAACGAATCAGGGCCGGCGCCCCGCTGCTGCGGACCAGATGGTCGTATGTGGAGTAGGGCGCCGCCTGATCCAGCCCCCAGAAAGCCCGGCCCTCGTCGAAATGTCGGCCGATATAGGCGACGACGAGGTCGAGGTATCGCTGGGCGGCCGGCGTTCGGTTGAAGGCGAGGAAGCCGACGAGGAAATCGCGGGTCGGCCCACGGCCCCGCCGGTCCTGCATCACCGCCACGTCCCAATCCTGCCAATCGGCCATCGCAAGCCCCGGATCGGCGAGCAGCAGCGCATCGACATCGACCTGGATCACCGGCCCCGACCCCTGCCGCAGAAGCTGCTGCGTCACCGCGAAACGGGCGGAGGCGAAATAGGTCAGCCGCACCGGGTCAGGCAATGCTGCGAGGTCGATGGTCTCGAAGGAGACCGACAGCGGGGCATCGCCCGCCAACCGCATCAGCTCCGCCGCGGTCTCGTCCGACGGGTTGACGACATGGACATGCAGGGCGCAGGACGGCGCCTTCTCCAGCCGGGTGGCGAGAAATCCGGCGCCGAAACGGCGCCAATAGGTCTCGTCGCAGCCCACCAACAGGATCGGCCGACCATCGGCATGCGGCGGGACCGACATGCGGCGGACGGCGCGGCTGAAGCATGCCGGCGGCTCGGCGGCCAGACCGTCGAAGAAGGCCGGTTCGCCGCGCACCATCGACCACAGCAGCATCTCGAAATCGGTGGCGATGTCCTGCGGCGTCCAATGGCGAGCGTGTTTGCGGAAATAACGGCTGGCGAGGTCGAGCCGTCCCCGGCGATACAGCCAATAGCAGACCACCGACAGGGCGACGCTGTCGCGCGGCTCCGCCATCAGCCGCCGGCGCGCCGCGGCGGCGATCCGTTCCAGCGCCGCATCGTCCATCACCCCGGTCTGGATCGCCACCACCGCTGTGCCGAACAGGTTCTTCACGGCATCGGCATGGCCGTCCGCCGCGGCATCGGCGAAGGCGGCGACCGCCTCCCCCAGGGCGATCCGGTCGACCGTCTTTCCGGCGGTGGCGAGCACCGCCGCCATCAGCCGGCTCGCCGCCAGCCGGCACAGGCCCAGCCGGTACCGGCAGTCGGCCCTGCCGGGATGGAGGGCGTCCAGTCTCCGGTAACACTCCTCCGCCTCGTCCGTCCGCTCCTGGGCATAGAGGTAGTCGCCAAGCCGCAGCAGATAGGTGTCGGACCCGGGCGCCAGCCGCAAGGCCCGGCGCAGCGCTCCGGCGGCAGCGGTGCCATCGCCCAGATCCGTCAGGGCGCCCGCCAGATTGCCAAAGGGCTTGACCCACCCCGGATCGATGGCGGTCGCCACCCGGTGATGAGCGGCGGCCCGCTCCGCCTGACCCGCCGCCCGAAATGCCGATCCGAGATTGTCGTGATAGGCGGCACAGAGGGGATCCCGCCGGATCGCCTCGCCGATCAGACGCACGGCTTCGGCGGACTGGCCGGACTGGTGGTGCAGCACGCCCAGCAGGTGCCACGCATCGGCGACCTCGGGGGCCGCCTGGATGATCTTCCGGTAGATGTCCGCCGCCTCGGCCAGGCGATCGCCCTGGTGCAGCCCGACGGCCATGCGCAGCGCTTCGGATACGGTGGTCATGGCGGGCGGGCTTCCGATGTGGGATCTTTCGTCGGAGAGGGGATCTTTAGGCTACATCCCGCCCAGATCCTGCGCCTCCAGCACCGTTTCCGGCAAGGTCAGCGACAGCCCGTCGAAGGGGACCAGCAAGGTGCGGACGTTGGAGCCGACGCCGCAGGCCCGGTATTCCAGACGCACCGCCTCGATCCTTTCCGGCAGCATCCGCTTGTGGTCGGTAATCAGCTGCCACGCCAGGACGCAGCTGTTCTCCCCGTCCTGGGCGGTGACATAATCGTAGTCGCCGTAGCGGTTGCGGCGGGCGGCGTCGGCGACTTTGACGGTCATCTCCGGAAATTCGCGCTTGGTCGTCGCCAGCAGCGTTTCCATGGTGTAGAGCGGCACCGGGAAGACGCGCGGCGGCTGGACCAGGGCGCCGAACAGGCTGTCGGGCAGGGTCTGCACGTCAACGGTCAGGCGGTTCTCGCCCGGCAGGACCGTCGGGTTACCCAGCACGACGACGTAGGATTTGTAGACGGCGCCGGTGTCGCGCATCCGGGCGGCGACGATGGGGAAGTCGCGGCTGTCCGGCATGGTCACCGGCAGCGCAGTCGGCTGCACGCGCCGCCACGGGGTGGGCGCCTGGGTCAGGTTGTCGCGGACCCAGCCGGCGCAGCCGGAGGTCAGCAGCGTCGCTGCCGCCAAAGCAGCCAACAGCGCTGCGCGCCTGCGGCCGGTCCGCGCCATACCGGGCATCGAAGTCTCGGAAATTGGACTCTCGGGCATCGGGGCTCCCTTACCAGTCATGCCCTTACCAGTCATGGTAAATGGTCTTCCAGGTGATGCTGACGCCTTCGCGCGATTCCTCGGTGCTCAGCCGGTCGTCGACGGACTTGAACTGGGCATAGGCCTCGTCGAAGCGCATCAGGTTGTAGAGCGCCCAGCCGCGCAGGATCCCGAGGTTCCGCGGCTCCGGCGTCAGTTCCTTGCGGGCGTCGAGCAGGCGCAGCACGTCGTTGTAGCGCTTGTCCTCCAGCGCCCGGTTCGCCTCCGTCGCCATCAGCGACGCGCGGATTTCCGCCTTCTGCGCCGGGGTCATGTTGGCGCGCGGCAAGTCGCGGGTCAGGCCGACCGTGTCGCCGGTGGCCAGCCGCGCCACCGCCTGACCATAGGCGTTCTCCTGCGCCAGCGTCGCCTTCTGCGGCAGGCCGGATGCCGCCGGTGTACGCGTCGTCCCGGTGGATGCGCCGCCCTTCGCCGGTTCGCGCGCGGCCATCGCCTGCGCCTCGGCGAAGGCGGCCTCGGCTTCCGACGGGCGCTTCATCTCCAGCAGGCACCAGCCGCGCTGTTGCAGGAGAGCGGCGGTCGGGCCGCTTTTGGCGATGCTGTTGCGGATGATGCTGAGGCATTCGGCGAAGTCCTGGCGGGCCAGCGCCCGGTCAAGCTCGCTCGGCCCCTGCGGACCGCTGCGCCCGCCGCCGGCCCCACGGGGCGGGTCCACCGCCTTCAGCGCCTGATCGATCCGGCTCGACTTGCCCTTCCACGGCGCGGCTGCGGCACGGGCCTGAGCCTTCTCACCCAAGCCGTTGTAGGCCAGGACCAGCCCTTCCGCCGCCTTGTCGGACGGCGCCCAGCCGTTGGCCTGCGAGAACCAGCTCTGCGCCTCGGCGAAGTTCTTCTGCTTCTGGAAATACCAGCCGAGCGCAATGGCGCCGTCGGTATCCTGCTTGTCGCGGACGATGCCCTGGATGCGCGACAGGTCGGCGGCAGACAAGGCGCCGGGCTTGGCATTGCCGAGACGCTCCAGCAGCCGGCCGGTCTCCAGTTCCGCTTCCGCGGTGCGGACGGTGGAGTAATCCTCCCCCTTCGCCGGATTGGCGGTGGCGCCCAGCGCGGTCAGTTCGCGCAGCTGGTCCGGGCTGAGATAGCGGGACGCCTTGAAGATGGTGTCGCGCCGTTCCTTCGCCTTGGGGCAGGTGCTGACGATGGTCCGGTAGGTGTCGAAGGCGCGGTCGGCCTGCTTCAGCTCGGCATAGGCCTCGGCCAGCCGCCAAGCATTGTCCAGCCGGTTGCAGGCCACCGCCTCCGGATGGGCGGCGGCGGCATCGACCACCTCCTGCCAGCGCTTGGTATCGCTGGCCGAGCGGATGCGGCCGGCGCTTTCGGCGGTGTCGAGTTCCTGCAGAAGCTTGTCCGACGGCTGCCAGGACGGCGACTTGCGCCGCTGTTCGGCGATGGCCGCCCGCGCCTCCGCCACCTTGCCGCCGGACATCAGGTTCCAGAACGGCGTCTCGTCTACACCGGGGGTGGTCGGCTGCGGCGCGAACAGGTCCTTCGGCGGCTCCCAGCCCGGGTCGAGCGCGCGCAGCCGGGCGATTTCCGCCTCCAGCCGCTCGCCGTCGCCGATGCGGGCGTAATAGCGCAACGCCGTCTCGTCCACCTTGCCGGCGGCGGGGGCGGAGCCGCTGCCGGGAGCCGGCGCCACCTCCACCTTCACGCCGGGGGCCAGCGCGCGGGCGCCGCCGTTCGACTGCGCCCATGCACCGGTTCCGGCAGCGGTGGCGGCGATGCCGGCGAGAAGAAGGGCCGAAAGAAGGACAGGACGGGTCACGGATCGATCCCCAGGCTTTGCGCCGCCAGCGCGGACAGATGGGCCAAGGTGGTGGAGTAATAGTCTTCGTCGGGCGCCAGCGGCGGCACCGTCACTGCGTCGCCCGCGCCCGCAAGACGGCAGGCCAAGCGGTAGACCGCCAGCATGCCGACCGATGCCGCCACCTGCGTGGTGGTGCCGCCCGGCAGCGAGACGGTGGCGGGAACCGCTGTGCCGCCGAACTTCGCGACCAAGGCGGCGAAGGGCCGGAAATAATAGGGATCGCGGTAGCCGTCCCACGCCAGATACAGCGGCACCCGCACGGCGTCGTAGCCGTACTGTTTCTTGAAGCCGTCGGCGATGCCCACCGTCCCGGCGGCATCCAGCGTCATCCAGTCCGGCGGCAGCTGGAACCCGCCGAAGCGCGCCTTCGACAGCAGCACCAGCCCGGCATCCGACAGCTTACCCCAGCGTTCTCCGTCGGGCAGGGCGGCGAAGGCGCGGATGGCCGGAAAGATCCAGTAGCTGGGGTTGAGGACCAGCGTCTCGCCCTTGCGGAAACCGTCGCGTCCCGGCAGCAGCACGGTCAGCCCGGCCTGCTCCACCAGCAGGCCGGAGGCCAGCGCCTTGACGATGGCGGTGGCGGCGGTGCGGTAGGCCTCGGCCTGCCAGACCTCGGCGGCGCGCAGCAGCGCCCAGGCGATCAGCATGTCGCCGTCCGACGCGTTGTTGCGGTCGGCAACCCCGCCGTCGGGCGTCCAGCGCCAGGCGGCCAGCCCGTCGCCGCGCACCATCAGCACGCGCTGGGTCCAGCCCCACAGCCGGTCGAAGGCGGCGCGGTCGCCCGCCGCCACCGCCAGCAGCATGCCGTAGCCCTGCCCTTCGGAATGGCTGATGCCCTTGTTGCCGGTGTCGACGATCCGCCCTTCCGGCAGCAGAAAGCGCTCGGCATAGCGGCGCCACGCCGCCACGTCGAAGGGCGCCGCGCGCAGGTTTCCCGGCAAGGCCGCCGCCAGCCCGAGGGCGGCCGATCCGATCAGCACGTCACGCCGCGATGCCGTCATGATCCGCTCACTTCCTCCCCACTGCCGTCTCCCCCGCTGCGTTCACGATGCCCACCCTTCAGCAGCAGGCGCATGCTGACCGTCAGCACCACCGCCGTGCCCAGCAGCAGGGCGAACAGGACCTCGATCCGCTGCGACAGGTTGCGGGCCAGAATCAGGATCAGGTTGCCGATGTCAAAGGGATTGAGAATGATCTGGTAGGGGCGCGACGCCTCCACCGTGGTAACCGCCGGCGCCGCGCTGCTCCACAGCGCCCCGCCGCCGCGCAGCTTGTCCCACTGCTTCTCCCCTTGGCCCGCCTCGCCCAGGCTGCGCATGGCGCGGTCGATGGCGCGCGGGTCCGAAGCGGTCAGCAGGGTCCAGGTCAGCGGATCGTTGCCGGGAGCCCGGTATTGCAGCAGGGCCGCCTCCGGCAGCGTCTCGGCGGTCTCGGTCAGCGCCACGACGTCGACCGGGGCATCCTCCACCGTCCAGTGGTTGATGTAGCGCGCGGCGGCGGCCACCACCCGCCGCGCCCAATCGGGCAGCCAGCCATGTCCGGCGGCCGGTTCCCTGGCGTCGCCGGCCATCCGCTGCCAGCGGTTCGCCGTTCCGCCGTCGGCCGCCATCGCCGACCCCATCAGGCCGATCTGCCCCGACGTCTGCGCCGTCGCCCCCGGCCGTGCCGCACCGGCGCGGGCGGCGTTGCCGGACCAGCCCAGCCGCAGCCGGTCGGCCAGGGCGCGGCGGTCGGCCGCCGCCATCGGCTCGCCCCGCGCCTTGGCCTGGGCGATCAGCGCTCCTGCCTCCAGCAGTCCGGCCAGACGGTCGGCGGGAAGCGGCGCGGTGGCGAAGACCGCCTGCGGCAGCGCCGCGACCGGGCCGACGATCAGCGCGTTGTCGTTCGGCGCGCCGTCCCAGCCGGTGTAGGGCACCACCGCCATCAGGTCGCCGGCCCGCTGCGCCAGCTTGGCGGTCAGGCTCCAGGCGGCACCGGACCAGGCGGGATCGCGCCCGACCACCACGAGATCGAAGGGCGGCGCCGGCTCGCCCCCGGCAGTGCCGCCATAGGGGAAGGCGGTGTTGGCGAAACCGCGCAGGTTGGGCAAGGTGACCAGACGGGCGAAGCCGGGGATTTCGATGCTGGAGCTGTCCAGCAGGGTGAAGGTCGGGCGCCGCACCGCAAAGACGCAGTCGGTGCCGCCGGCTGGCGGCAGTTCCGCCTCCACCTCGATCAGGTTGGGGCCGGGGCGGAACAGCGCCATCGCCAGCGGCATCTCGCCATTCTCGATGACGCCGCTGGACCGTTTGTCGACCTCCATGGCGCCGGCCGACTTGCCGTTCACTCGGACGTTCAGCACCGCGCCGGGGCCGAGATTGCCTTCGAAGGCGCCATTGACGTGGAACAGGATGGAACGGTCGCTGACCGGGGCGAAGCCGGCGGGCAGCGTCAGGTCGAAATGGCCGGTGTAGCGGTATCCGCTGTGCTGAACCGTCTGGAAGCCCAACTCCGACAGGCGATAGCGCCCCTCCGCCTGCACCGGTGGGGGCGGCGGAGCGGCGGGCGCGGTCGGGTCGGCGACGATCATCGCGGTTTGGGTCGGCAGCGGCCGGGTGACGTCGGACAGCCGCATCACCGCCTGATCGACCTCCTGCTGCGTGCGGCCGGTGGCGACGGTGACGAAGCCGCCGCCGGTCCCGTCGGCTGCGGCCGGCAGGGGATAAACCGCCAGGAATGGGCCGGTGATGGCGGCGGCGCGCGCCTCCCCCAGGATCGGGGCGATGCGGTCGCGGGTGCCGATCAGGATGTTCTTGCCGCCGGGCAGCGGCAGGCTTTCCAGCGTCTGCACCGCACCACCGGCGGGCTTGGCCGGCACCGGCACCGCCACCACGCGCGGGGTCCGGTCACCCAGCAGCAGGCCATAGGACTGCGCCACCATCGCGCCCCAGCCGAGATGGTCGGCGTCGATCTCGCTGCCGGGATAGAGGATCGCCAGCGGTTCGCGCGCCCGGTCGGCGGAGGCCAGCAGCTGGCGCATCATCGCGAGGTCCGGTTCCGGCACGCCGCCGTCCGACAGCAGGGTCAGCGAGGACGCCGCCAGATTGACCCGCGCCCACAGGTCGTAGGTGCCGCGGACCGTGCAGATGGCGCGGTGCTGGGCGCTGGTCTGGAAGACAATCTGGTTCTCGCCGGGGCGGATCAGGCTGCCCGGCAGGGTGATGGAGGCGTTGACCGGTCCGCGGAAGGCGGAAAGCGGCAGGTCGGCCACCGCCGAGCCGTTGATGAAGACCGACATCGCCCCCTTCTCGGGCAGGATGTCGATGCCGTTCTCGTAGGTCAGCGCCAGCACGGCGGAGGTCAGCCCGACCACCGGCGGCAGGACGGCGCGCAGGACCACCGTCTCCGTTTCGCCGTTGAGGGTGACGTCCGGCTGGTCGTCGCGCAGGTTCGACAGCGGGATCACCCGCTTGTCGGCCGCCAGTGCCGGCGGCGCCCAGCCGATCCACAGGGACAGCAGAGCCAGCAGCATCCAGCCGGCCCGGCGGACGCCGGTATGATTGCGCATGCCCGCCATCGCCATTACGGAGCCTGGAAGGTCACGATGCGCCGCAGGGCGCCGGGCAGGGCCAGCAGCACATGCCCCAGCCGCGGCACCACCCGCGTGGCGAAGAACAGCAGCCCGCCGAAGAAGGTCGGCGCGGCCACCCGCTTGCGGTCCAGGAAGATGTCCCAGCCGACGCTGTTGCCGAAGACGAAGCGCGCCATCTCCACGATGTCCTGGCGGTCACGCGGGGCGAATCCGGCACCAACCGCCAGTTCGCCGCCGCGCATCTCGATCCGGAAGATGCGCACGCCGGTGGTGGTCGCCGCCTCCGTCTCCGTCGCGGCGATGGTCAGGACCGGCGTGCGGTCGGGCTGGGCCAGCAGATCGCGCCATTTCGGATCGACCAGCAGCCCGACGCCGCCGGCCGACACGTCGGCGACCGTCAGGTCGATGCTGGTGCCGTCCTCGAACTTCAGGGCCGCCGGGCGGTCGACGGTGAAACGCTCCTGCCGGCGGACGCGCTTGCGCTCGTAGACGACGGCGAGGCCGCCCAGCGCCAGCAGGAAGCTCAGCGAACACCACACCGCCACCGGGACGATGGCGGCGCGATGTTCCGGGAAGATCGAATAGCGCCAGGCGCAGGCGGCCAGCCCGGCGGCGAGCAGCAGCGTGGTGACGATGAAGGGCGTGGCCAGCGGCGAAAAGCCGTCCTCGTCCACCAATTGGCCCTTGGCGGTCACCTTGAACACCGGGTCGCGCGGCCGGATCATCGTCGCCAGCGCCGCGCGGGAGACGTGGAAGGACTGCAGATATTCGTACAGTTCCGAGAACAGCGGCCAGCGCATCCGCCCGTGCAGGAACTGCGACAGGAAGGCGGCGGCGAAGACATGCGGAATGACGAAGCAGGCGAAGTCCGGCAGGTTGATGCGATAGATCTCCAGCCCGAACAGGGCGTAGCACAGCGGCGACAGCAGGAAGATCGGCCGCCAGAACCAGAAGAACCAGTAAAGCATGGTGCTGGTGTAGCAGAGCCGCTGCGAGATGGTCAGGCCGCGCTTGAACAGCGGGTTCTTCAGCAGGAACAGCTGGATCATGCCCTGGGTCCAGCGCGAGCGCTGGGCGATGAAGCTGTCGAAGGTTTCCGGCTGCAGCCCGGCGATCAGCGGGCGCGGCAGATAGACGCTGCGCCAGCCGCGCGAATGCAGTTCCAGCGCGGTCTCGCAATCCTCCGTCACCGTGTCACCGCTGAAACCGCCGACCTCCTCCAGCGCCGCGCGGCGCAGGATGGCGGCGGACCCGCAGAAGAAGGAGCCGTTCCAGCGGTCGAGCCCCGGCTGGATCGAGTAATAGAACATCTCGTTCTCGCTCGGCATCCGCTCGAAGGTGCCGAGGTTGTATTCGACCGGGTCGGGATTGACGAAGAAATGCGGCGTCTGCACCAGGAACAGGCCCGAATCCTGCTGGAAGAAGCCGACCGTCGCCTTCAGGATGCCGACCGTCGGCACATGGTCGGCGTCCAGGATCAGCAACAGATCGCCCGACGTCTTGTGAAAGGCGTGGTTGATGTTGCCGGCCTTGGCATGCTCATTGCGCGGCCGGGTCATGTAGGTGACCTGCAGCCGTTCGCACAGCGCCTGCAGCGTCTGGCGCCGCTCCTTCGCCGCGGCGGCCTGCGCCGGGTTGCTGTGGGCCAGCTTCTGGTCGGTGCCGCCGTCGTCCAGCAGATAGACCTGCAGCTTGTCGCGCGGGTAGTCGATGCAGACCGCGGCGGCCAGCGTCGTCTCCAGCAGCTCCGGCTCCTCGTTGTAGGAGGGGATGTAGACGTCGACGCTGGGCCAGAGGGCGGGATCGCCCGTCGGTTCCGACGGTTCGCGGGCGACGGGGTCGATGATGACGAACAGCGAGGTCAGGAACAGCACGAAGGACAGCGCTTCGGCCGCGAACAGCGTCACGCCGGGGATGAAGTTCACCAGATCGTCCACCGGCGGCATCGTGCCGGTCAGCCGCCAGAAGAAATAGCGGAAGGTGACGAAGGCCAGCAGCAGCACGGTCAGCGTGCGGGCATGCCAGAAGCGCTGGGCGAAGCGCCCCAGCACGAAGGCCGCCGCAACCACGCCGGCGGAAATGGCGGCGCTGGCAAATCTTCCGACGGGCAGGGCCGCCAGCGCAAGGAACAAACCCGCCGACAGCAACAATAGAATCCAGAGCAGAACCGACCGCAGCGAGAACCGGCGACTCTTCAGGCTCGACTGTCGTTTGGCTTGCTGCGCCTTATTGTTCAGAGGGCGAACAACGGTCTTGGCGCCGGACGAAGTTGTCATGCGGATCCGCGGAATGGGGCCATTCCACCTTAGTGGGTGCCCACTTATCGCTCAAGCTTCGTTACAAATCGTTACTCACTCGAGATAAAGATTGCTCAAAAGTCATGCTTGCCGGGCCGCAGCCTTGGCGACGACCCTCCCGGCCCGGACGGACGCTGTCATTGCCCGCCCACAGTGTCACGACTCGGGCTGGACACCGGCCCCGCCGCGCAAACTGATCCTTTGCGCGGCTGCCTTGCGCGGCGGCTTGGGCTTGGGGGGATGACGCGGCGCGGGAATGCCGCCATGGTGGCTGACAATTCGTCCACCCACCGGTTGCAGCACGGGATCCCGACCGCCTCCATGCCCGCCTTCGCCCTTCTGTCCGACGCCTTCGCGGTGCTGGCCCCGGTCTTCCTTGTGGCGGCGCTGGGCTATGGCTGGACCCGCCGAAAGCTTCCCTACGACAGCGCCTTCATCACCACCTTCGCGATCAACGTGTCGTCGCCCTGCCTGGTCTTTTCCGCCCTGACCCGGCTGCACCTGTCGGCCGACGTGATGGGGGAGATGGCGCTGGCGGCGACGGCCTGCATGGCGTTGACCGCGCTGGCGTCGGTGCCTGTGCTGCTGGCGAGCGGGCTGTCGCTGCGGGTCTACATACCGGCGATGGCCTTTCCCAACGCCGGCAACCTTGGTCTGCCGGTCTGCCTGTTCGCCTTCGGCGAGAACGGCCTCAGCCTTGCCGTGCTGTTCTATGCGGTGATGGCGGTCGGCCAGTTCACGCTGGGGCCGGCGCTGGCCGCCGGGCGGTTCGACCTGGGGCAGATGGCGCGCACGCCGACGATCTACGCGGTGGCGCTGGCGGTGGCGATCCAACTGGCCGGGCTGCCGCTGCCGGTATGGATCGGCAACACCACCACGCTGCTGGGCAACTGCGCCGTGCCGCTGATGCTGTTCTCGCTGGGGGTGGCGCTGTCGAAGCTGCGGCTGTCGGGGGCGGTGCGGGCGCTGTCGATGTCGGCCTTCCGGCTGGCGGTGGGCTTCGCCATGGGGCTGTTGGTGGCCTGGGCGCTGGGGCTGACCGGGACGACGCGCGGCGTGGTGCTGGTGCAAAGCTCGATGCCGGTGGCGGTCTTCAACTATCTATGGGCGCTGCGCTACGGCAATTCGCCGGAGGATGTCGCCGGCATGGTGCTGGGCTCCACCGCCATGGCCTTCGTCGGGCTGCCGGCGCTTCTGATGATCGTGATGCAGTAGGAAGGGAGGGAGTTCATGGCGCACAGGCAACACCGCTATGCCGTCCGGCTGGGCTGGACCGGCAATCTCGGCACCGGCACCTCGGCCTACAAGGCGTACAGCCGCGACCACGAGCTGACCGCCGGGACCAAGCCGGCAATTCCTGCGACCTCCGATCCGGCCTTCCGCGGCGATCCGGCGCGCTGGAACCCGGAGGAGATGCTGGTCGGCGCCCTGTCCTCCTGCCACCAGCTCTGGTACCTGCATCTCTGCTCGGTCGCCGGGATCGTCGTCATAGCCTACAGCGACGATGCCGAGGGGGTGATGGAGGAGGAATCCTGCGGCGCCGGACAGTTCACCACCGTCGTGCTGCGGCCGCGGGTGACCCTGGCGCCGGGATCGGACGCCGACAAGGCGCTGGCCCTGCACCACGACGCCGCGCAGAAATGCTTCATCGCCCGCTCCGTCAACTTCCCGGTCCGGCACGAGCCGACGGTGGAGGTCGAGGGATGAGCGGCGCCCCTCCCCTCTCCGCACTCGATGCCGTCGCCGGCCGGCGCAGCATCCGCGCCTTCCTGCCCACGCCGGTGGAGCGGGAGACGGTGCTGCGCATCCTCGACCTCGCCGCCCGCGCGCCCAGTGGTTCCAACATCCAGCCCTGGAAGGTCCATGCCATCGCCGGGGAGGCACGCGCCGCCCTGTCGGCCGACCTGCTGGCCGCCCATGAGGCGGGGGAGCCGGAGGTGCCGGAATATCCCTATTACCCGGAAAATTGGCGGGAGCCCTATCTCGGCCGCCGCCGCGCGGTGGGTTGGGCGCTCTACGGTTCGATCGGCATCGGCAAGGGCGACCGCGAGCGGATGGCGCGCCAGCATGGCCGCAACTGGCTGTTCTTCGGGGCGCCGGTCGGGCTGTTTTTTTCGATCGACCGCGACATGGGCAAGGGTGCCTGGCTCGACCTCGGCATGTTCATGCAGAATGTCATGATCGTCGCCCGCGGCTTCGGGCTGGAGACCTGCCCGCAGGCGGCCTTCTGCTACCGCCACGCCATCACCGCGCGCCATCTTGGGCTGCCCGATACGGAAATCATCGCCAGCGGCATGGCGCTGGGCTTCGCCGACTGGTCGGCCCCGGAAAACAACTTCCCGACCGACCGCGAACCGGCCGAGGCGTTCACCCGCTTCACCGGCTTCTGAAAACGTCGCTTCTTAGAGGGTGACGAATCCGCTGGGCGCCGCCGGGGCCGGGGCGCAGGGCGACAGCAGCCGGGAGACGAAGGCGGCGGTCTGCACCAGGACGCGCGGCGAGAACGGCTTGGCGATATAGCCGAGCCCGATGCCGCCGGCCTGGGCCTTGCTGGGCGGGTTCCCGGTGGCGAAGACGCACGGAATCCCCAGCGCCTTCAGTTCGCGGGCGACGTCCAGCCCGTTCGATCCGTTGGCCAGCTTGATGTCGACGAAGGCCATGTCGGGCCTCTCCTTCCCGGCCAGGGTGAGGGCGGAGGGCAGATCCTCGGCGATCCCCGTCACCTCGTGGCCGGCGGACTGAAGCGTCAGCGCCACGCCCTCGGCAATCAGAAATTCATCTTCTATGATCAGTATCTTCATTGTTTTTCTTGTAATTTTTGTACGATGTCCGGAAACGTCACGCCTGGGTTGGCGCTCCCGGCTTCATGGGGAAAGTTAAAAGGAAGCGCGTGCCCGGAGTCAAACGTTCGATCTCCAGCCGCCCCCTTATCTGCCGCGTCAGATTGCGGACCGTGTTGAGCCCGAAGCCGCCGCCGCTGCTGCTGGCGACTCCCTCGGGCAGGCCGATGCCGTCGTCGGTGACGTCGATATGGACCTCGTCGCCGTCCACCTCCATGTCCAGCCTGACGGTGCCGGTCCGCCCATCGGGGAAGGCGTGCTTGTAGCTGTTGGTCAGCAACTCGTTGACGATCAGCGCCACCGGAACCGCAGTGTGGACCGGCGCCGGCAGCGGCGTGCCCACCGCCACGCTCATCGCCGGTTCGCTGCCGCCATCGGCGCCGCGATCGCTGTTGGACGGGACCGCGTTCTCGGCGATGCTGCGGATCAGGTCCGACAGTTCGACCGTGTCATACACCGCACCTTCGCCGTAGAGGCGGCGATGGACCTCGGCGATCGCCAGCACACGGCTGCTGCTGTCCAGCAATTCCTGCCGCACCTCCTGGCTGCGATGGCGGAGCGCCTGGGTCCGCAGCAGATTGGCGACGATCTGCAGCGAGTTCTTCACCCGGTGGTTCACCTCGTCCAGCAGGATGCGGTTCTCCTGCAGCGCCACGGCCAGCGCCTGCCCCTCCGCCCGTTCCGCCTGATAGTCCCGCTCCAGCCGCCGGACGGTCGTGTAGCCGAGCCAGCCCATGACCGTCACGAACAGCAGCCCATAGGCGATCATCAGCAGTTCGAGGATGGTGGCGTGGCGGCTGCGCCGGGCGAGCAGCATGTCCTCCTCCGCCCGCATGGTGGCGGTCAGGCGGCGAATCTCGGCCATCGTGCTGGCGCCCTTCCCCTCACGGATGGTCGCCAGTGCCTGCTCCAGCCCGCTTTCGGCGGCCTGCCGCAGCACCTCGCCGATCTGGTCCAGCCTTTGGGCGGTCAGGGCACGCAAGGCCTTCAATGTGTCCTGCTGAACCGGGTTGTCGGCGGTCAGCGACCCGACGCTGTCCAGCAATCGACGGCTGTGCTCCCTCGCCTCCTCGTAGGCGGCGAGATGACCGGGGTCCCGCAGCAGCAGGTATCCCCGCTCGCCGGATTCCGTGTCCGAGAGAGCGGATTGCAAAGCCTCGACGGCAGAGATCACCTCGCGGGTGTGGTCGACCCAGTCGATGGCGCGGCGATACTCGATGAACACGGTGACGAGCAGCAGGAAGCCGACGAACAGGCCGCCGAGCAGCAATGCCGATACTCTGGCGGCACGGGCGCGCATCATCCGGCGCGCAATGCTGGCATCCGTGTTGATGGACATAGCCCGTTCCCGCTTCACGCCGACGACCGCCCGATCCGTAGCCCGAGCAGTCTGTATCTTCTCGCATTGGCGGCATTGACGTGAGTCAAATGAAACGGCGCTGGAAAAAGGCTATGGGCACTACCCCCAATATGACAGGACTCCACCGTCACCGGCCCAGCGCCGAAGCCAACGTGTCCTGCAGGCGGCCGGGTTGGATCGGCTTGTGCAGCAGTGCGCACTGCGCGCCGGCCGCCTCGCGCAGACGGTCGGCCGAGGTGTCGCCGGTCAGCAGAACGCCGGGAACGTCGCGCGACAGGCGGCGGCGGACCATGTCCATCACCATCAGCCCCGTGGTTCCTTCGGGCAGGCGATAGTCGGCGAGGATCAGGTCCGGCGGTTCGCCGGCGTCGATCAGGCTGTTCAGAAGCTGTTCCGCCTCCGCCCCGCTGCCCGCCTCCACCACGCGATAGCTCCAATCCTCCAGCATCAGGACCAGGGCCATGCGGATGACGGCGTCGTCCTCCACCAGCATGACCAGCCGGTCCGTGCCGCCGCCGGAGCGGGTGCCGTCGGCGTTCCCGCCGGCATCGGCCCGATCCCGGCCATCCGCCTCGGTTTCCGTCAGCGGCAGGCTGACGGTGAAGCGGCTGCCGCGGCCGAGCGAGGAGGTCACGTCGATGACCCCGCCCAGCATGGTGACCAGCCGCCGGGCGATGCTCAGCCCCAGCCCCAGCCCTTCCCGCCGGTCGCGGGCGGCGTTGCCGACCTGGAAGAAGTCCTGGAAGATTCGGCCGATATGCTGGTCGGCGATGCCGATGCCGTTGTCCCAAACCTCGATCTGCAGGCGGTCACCGCGACGCCGGGCGCCGAGCAGCACCCGGCCGCCGGGGGCGTAGCGCAGCGCGTTGGTCAGCAGGTTGCGCAGCACCCGCTCCAGCAGTCCGGGATCGGTCCGCGTCGTCAGCGGCGGGGCCACCAGACGCAGCCTCTGCCCGCCCTTTTCGGCCGCGTGAGCGAATTCGCCATGCAGCCGGGCCAGCAGGGCGGCGATGTCGACGGATTCCGGATTGGGGGCCACCAGTCCGGCCTCCAGCTTGGAGATGTCGAGCATCCCGTCCAGCATGCCGCCCAGCCCGCCGAGCGAGGACTGGATCTGCTCCGCCATCCGCCGCGCTCCGGCGGGAAGGCTTTCCTTCAGCAGCAGGTCGGACAGCAGCAGCAAGGCCTGCACCGGCTGGCGCAGATCGTGGCTGGCCGCCGCCAGGAAGCGTTCGCGGGCGTCCAGCGCCACGTTCAGGTCACGCTCCAGCGCCTTCACCGCGGTGATGTCGGCGACGCTGGACACCACGGCCTCCACCCCGCCGGCCTGATCGGCGACGGGATGGCTCGACACCCGCAGCCAGCGGGTGGGCGCGGTCGCCTCCTCTCCCTCGACCAGACCGATGATGCGTTCGACCACCGGCTTGCCGTTGCGCACCGCCTCCGCCGCGGGGGGAAGCCCGTGCAGGCGGTTGCCGTTGGCGTCGATGAAGCGGCGGCCGGCGGTGGTCGGCGCCGGCTGCCCGTCCGCCGCGTCATAGGCGGATGCAGTGGGGTCGAGCAGCGCACGGGCCGGGCCGTCCAGCAGCCGCTCCGCCATGGCATTCGCCAGCAGGTTGCGGCCGTCGGCGGCGGTCATCGCCAGCGCGTCGTGCAGCGACTGCACCAGCACCCGATGCCGCCGTTCGCTGAGGTTCAGCGCCGCTTCCGCCGTCCGCCGCGCGGTGACGTCGCGGAAGGCGACGACGGCGCCCTGGATGCGCTCCTCCATCGGTGCGAGGCGCTTGCCCGACGCCAGCATCGGCGAGATGGAGATCTCCACCAGCAGCGTGCCGCCATCCTCGCGACGCAGCCTTTCACAGGCGACCCGGCGGGGCCGGCCATCGGTCAGCGACAGGGCCAGCGCGCGGGCCGCCCCGCCGGCCGGAACCGCGTCGCCCTCCCCGACCGGCAATCCCGCCTCGGTCTCCGGCGCCGGGCCGGCCAGCAGGTCCGACGGCGGCCGGCCGATCAGGTCGAGGTCGAGATGGCCGGTCATCGCCGTTGCCGCGGCGTTGACGAAGCGGATGCGGCCGTCGGCGTCCACCCCCAGGATGCCGTCGCCGACCGATTGCAGGATGTGGTGATAGTCGGCGCGCGCCCGCTCGGCGTCGTCGCGGGCCTGCTGCACTTCGCGCAGCCAGGCGTTGCGTTCGGTCAGGTCGGTGATGGTCAGCAGCACGTCGCCGCGGTCGCTGTCGTCCAGCGTCACCCGGCGGGCGTCGGTCAGCCCGTCGATGACCGTGCCCTGCGGCCCGAGGAAGCGGAACTCCTGCCGGATCCACTCGCCGCCGTCGCGCAGCCGGCCGAGGGCGGTGAACAGCCGGCCATGGTCGAGACTGTCGACCAGCAGCGTCAGCGGCCGACCCTTCAGCCGCAGCATCGGCAGGCCGAACTGGCGTTCGGCGGCGCTGTTGGCCTCGCCGACGATGCCGGCGGCGTTCACCGCCAGACAGGCCAGCGGCACCGACTGGAACAGCTGGAGATATTGCAGGCGCGACGCCTCCAGCGCCTGCTGGGCGCCGCGCAACTCCTCGTTCTGGATCTCCAGTTCGGCCTGATGGACGTACAGCTCGTGCAGCAGTTCCTTCATCGAGGTGGCGGTGACGTCCGCCGCCTCGAAATGCCCGCCGCTGAGGATGGTTTCGGCACGGCGCCGCAGGCGACCGGAGGAGTCCTCGCTCAATTCTCGCCTCCGCCGGCCTTACCGGCCCCGTCCAGTTGCAACTCCATCAGCCTGCGGTTGGTGATGTTGATGTGGCTGACGACGATGCCGCCGCCATGGTCGTTCAGGCGGGTGGCGTGCATCAGGAACCAGCGTTGCTCGTCAGGCGAATGGCAGGGATATTCGATGGTGAAGTGGTCGGCTTCGCCGTCCAGGATGCGGCGCAGACCGTCATGCACCGCGCGGCCGATGCCGTGCTTTTCCCGCTCCTCCGGAGTGAGGCAGACGTTGAGATAGTTGCTGCCGACGCCGCAACGCTCCATCGCCGGGGCGCCGTTGCGCTGCGCGAAGCCCTGCCAGGCGGCGTTCACCATGACGATCCTGCCGTCGCGGTCGGTGACGGCGATATGCTCCGGCAGGCTGTCCAGCACCTTCTGCAGCCGCTCTTCCGCCAGCTTGGTGTCGGTCACGTCGACGAAGGTCACCACCACGCCGCCGACCTGATTCTTGTCGGTCAGGTAGGGCAGGATGCGGGTCAGCACCCAGCGGCCGTCATGGACGCGGACATGGCGCTCCATCGCCTCGTGCCCGTCGAACACCTTGCGGATGTCGCCCAGGAAGTTCGGATAGTCGATGTTGGTCGACAGGTGCGCGATGGAGCGGCCGATGTCGCGCGGGATGATGTTGATGAAGCCGGCCGCCGCCGGGGTGAAGCGGCGGATGACGAAATCGCCGTCCAGGAACACCGTGCCGATCTCGGTCGAGCGCAGCAGATTGTCGAGGTCGTTGGTGATCTCCGTCAGTTCCTCCACCTTCGCCTGATATTCGGCGTTGACGGAGTAAAGCTCTTCGTTGACCGACTGCAGCTCCTCGTTGGTGCTCTGCAATTCCTCGTTGGAGGCCAGAAGTTCCTCGTTGGTGGCCTGCAGCTCCTCGTTGGCGGTTTCCAGCTCCTCGATGGTCGCCTGCAGGTTCTCGCCGCGCGACAGCAGCTCCTGCTCCAGCCCGCGGATGCGTTCGGCGGCGTCGGCATTCAGGTCGAAGTCGGAATCCGGAACCGACAGCGGCAGCATGTTGGCGCGGTCCAGCACCACCAGGGCGAAGCGGCGCCCGGTCTTGCGCGCGACATAGGGTTGGACGCGCAGGCTGATCGCCGCAACGCCTTCGCGGTCCTTCACCGGGATGTTGGACAGCGCGAACTCCTCGCCGGAGCGGAAGGCGCGGTTCAGCGCGGTGCCCGTCACCATGGCGACCGACGACGGCAGCATCTTCAGCACGTTCAGCGTCGCCTCGCCCGCCGGCACCTTCAGGAGGGACGACGCGTCGCCGAACACATGCATGATCGTCATCTGCTCGTTGACCAGCAGGCAGGGCGGCACATAGGCCTTCATCAGCGCGGCCATCGCCTCGTCGATGGCCGCGCCCTCCTCCATCGCATGGGATCCGCCGTCCTCGCCATGCCGCGCCAGCGGGGCCGAGACGGTGGGCACCAGCAGCCGCGACAGCCGGAACGACCCGGCGCGCAGGCTCTGGAACACCTTGTTGCGGCTGTCCACCGTGTGGAAATCGCCTTGCAGGTCGCCCAGCGTCTCGCTGGTGCCCAGGAACAGGAAGCCGCCCTGGCGCAGCGCGTACTGGAACAGGCTGAGCACCTTGCGCTGCAGCGGCTGGTCCATATAGATCAGCAGGTTGCGGCAGCTCAGCAAATCGATCTTGGTGAAGGGCGGGTCGCGCATGATGTTGTGGGCGGCGAACACCACCATGCGGCGGATGTCGCGCGCCACCACATAGCTCTCGCCCTGTGCGGTGAAGAAGCGGGCGAGCCGTTCCTGCGACACGTCTTCGGCGATGGCGCGCGGATATTCGCCCAGGCTCGCCACCTCGATGCTGTCCTGGTCGATGTCGGTGGCGAAGATCTTGACGTCGAAACTGCGACCCAACCGCTCCTGCGCCTCGGCGAACAGGATGGCGAGGGAGTAGGCTTCCTCCCCGCTGGCACAGCCGCAGACCCAGACGCGGATCATGTCGGTCGGGCTGCGGTTCGCCAGCAGACCGGGGATCACCCGGTCGGCCAGGACGCGGAAGGCCGCCTCGTCGCGGAAGAAGCGGGTGACGCCGATCAGCATCTCCTTGTAGAGATTGACCGCTTCGGCGCTGTTCCGCCGCAGCAGGGCGGCATATTCCTCCATCGACTCCAGCCCGGCGCCCTGCATCCGCCGTTCGATCCGCCGCAGCAGCGTCGCCAGCTTGTAATGCGAGAAATCGACCCCGGTGACGGAGCGGATGACCGCGATGATCTGGGCAAGCGGATCGTCGCCGTCCTCGCGCCGCTGCCGGGCGGGCATGGGACGGGCGCGGGTCAGTGCCTTGCGCGCATGCTCGATCAGCCGGGCCGGCAGGTCTTCCGGCGGCAGGGTGGCGTCGATCTGCCCGGTGGCGAGCGCGCTGCGCGGCATGCCGTCGAACTGCGCCGTCTCCGGCTGCTGGACCGCGGTGAAGCCGCCCGCCGACTTGATCGCCATCAGGCCGCGCGTGCCGTCCGACCCGGTGCCCGACAGGATCAGCCCGATGGCGAACGGCCCTTGGTCGCGGGCGAGCGCGGTCAGGAAGATGTCGATCGGCAGGCTCATGCCGCTGCCGGCATCCTTGGTGGTCAGCCGCAGGCGGCCGTCATCGATGGTCAAATGCTTGCCCGGCGGCAGCAGATAGACGGTGTTGCGCTGGACCGGCACGCCGTCGGTCGCCTGCACAACCTCCATCTCCGTGTGCTTGGCGAGCAGATCGACCATCAGGCTCTTGTGCACCGGCGACAGGTGCTGGACCACGACATAGGCGAGGTCGCTGTCGCCCGGCACCGCATCGAAGAAGCGCTGCAACGCCTCCAGCCCGCCGGCCGAGGCACCGATGCCGACGATGCAGCAGGCCTGCTCCGGCGGTGCGCCATTTTCCGCCGGCATGGTCGCAACCTCCGCATTCTCCTGCGGTGTTGCGGTGTTCACATCAGGTTGCGTGACCGGTGTTTCCGTTGACACGGCGATAAACAAGTCCTTCCGGGGTGGGCTGTCGGTTCTTGGCGCAGGCGAGCCTTTGGCTATATCCGCCGCACTTGGTTTGGTCAACTTGGCTGTCGTAGGTCTTCTCCTCCAACGTCATCATTTTAACTGGATTGCATCCTATGAGGTATCGATTTGACTTTGGTTTTATAACGAATGTATCGTGTCTGAAGTATCTTGTGCGGAAGGCCATGCCGGCGGAGTCCGATTGGACCGAAAGCCGCGCCCCATCGGGACGGGAGACCTGACGCGCGCGAAATTCCTGCTATGTTTGCTTCCCGGGCGCCACATCCGGGAGCGTCAGGGGCATGCAAGTCAGCAGGAACGGGTCATGAGCTTCACCTCGATCTATCGCCACGGATTCGCGCGGGTGGCCGCCTGTACCACGCGCTGCACCCCGGCCGATCCGGCGGCCAACGCCGCCGCCGTCCTGGAGGCCGCACGCGCCTGCCACGACAAGTCGGTGGCGGTGGCGCTGTTTCCCGAACTGGCGCTGTCCGGCTATGCCATCGACGATCTGCTGATGCAGGACCCGCTGATCGACGCGGTGGAGCAGGCGATCCTCGATCTGGTCCAGGCTTCGACCGGGCTGATGCCGCTGCTGCTGGTCGGCGCGCCACTGCTGTATGACGGGCGGCTCTACAACACGGCGGTGGCGATCCAGCGCGGCGAGCTGCTGGGCGTGGTGCCGAAGCAGCATCTGCCGAATTACCGGGAATTCTACGAGCGCCGCCAGTTCGCGTCCGGCGTCGGCACCGAGGGCGGGATGATCCGCATCGGCGACCTGACCGCCCCCTTCGGTCCCGACCTGCTGTTCTCCGCCGAGGACCAGCCCGGTCTGGTCGTCCATGCCGAGATTTGCGAGGATCTGTGGGTGCCGGCGCCGCCCAGCACCATGGCCGCCCTGGCCGGCGCCACCGTGCTGGCCAACCTGTCGGCCAGCAACATCACCATCGGCAAGTCCGACACCCGCCGCCTGCTGGCGAAGTCGCAGTCGGCGCGCTGTCTCGCCGCCTATCTCTATTCGTCGGCCGGGACCGGGGAATCGACCACCGACCTCGCCTGGGACGGCCAGACCTCGATCTTCGAGAATGGCGAGATGCTGGCGGAGACCGACCGTTTCCCAGACGGCGCGCAGATGGCGGTGGCCGACGTCGATCTCGACCTGCTGCGCCAGGAACGGCTGCGCCAGGGCACCTTCGACGACAACCGGCGGCTGTTCCTTGATGCCACCGGCGGCTTCCGCACCGTCGCCTTCCGGCTCGACGCGCCGGAGGTGGATGTCGGGCTGCTGCGCGTGGTGCCGCGCCTGCCCTTCGTTCCGGCCGCCGCCGAACGGCTGGAGCAGGACTGCTACGAGGCCTACAACATCCAGGTCGCAGGATTGGTGCAGCGGCTGCGCGCCACCGGCATCGGCACGGTGGTGATCGGCGTGTCAGGCGGGCTGGACAGCACCCACGCCCTGATCGTCGCCGCCCGCGCCATGGACCGGCTGGGCCTGCCGCGCTCGGGCATCCTCGCCTACACCATGCCCGGCTTCGGCACCAGCGAGGGCACCAAGTCCAACGCCTGGCGGCTGATGACGGCGCTGGGGGTGACGGCCAAGGAACTCGACATTCGGCCGGCCGCCAACCAGATGCTGAAGGACATGGAGCATCCCTTCGCCCGCGGCGAGGCGGTGTATGACGTGACCTTCGAGAATGTGCAGGCCGGCCTGCGCACCGATTACCTGTTCCGCCTCGCCAACCACAACAACGGCTTGGTGCTCGGCACCGGCGACCTGTCGGAGCTGGCGCTGGGCTGGTGCACCTATGGCGTCGGCGATCAGATGTCCCACTACAACGTCAATGCCGGCGTGCCGAAGACGCTGATTCAGCATTTGATCCGCTGGGTCAGTCGCACCGGCCAGTTCCAGCAGGAGGTGTCGGAGACGCTGGACGCCATCCTGAAGACGGAGATCTCGCCGGAACTGGTGCCGGCCGGGTCGGACAAGGCGCTGCAAAGCTCCGAATCCGTGGTCGGGCCGTATGATTTGCAGGATTTCAACCTGTTCTACGTGCTGCGCTACGGCTTCCGCCCATCGAAGATCGCCTTCCTGGCCCGCCATGCCTGGGGCGACGTCGCCAAGGGCGACTGGCCGGAGGGCTACCCGCTGGAGAAGCGCCGCGCCTACAGCCCGGCCGAGATTCGCGACTGGCTGCGCGTGTTCCTGCGCCGCTTCTTCGGCTTCAGCCAGTTCAAGCGCTCCGCCATGCCGAACGGCCCGAAGGTGACGGCCGGCGGCTCGCTGTCGCCGCGCGGCGACTGGCGCGCCCCGTCGGACGGCAACGCCCGCATCTGGCTGGAGGAGCTGGAACGCGAGATTCCGGCGGAGTGAGGGTGGTTCCCGCCCCCTCCTCTGCCGTCATTCCCGCGAAGGCGGGAATCTAGCCGTTTCAGCCGCTTCATGGCGGAGCTTCCTGGATCCCCGCCTTCACGGGGATGACGCAAAGTTCCTTTTATTCCAGAGGCTTAGCATCGCTCTGAGTTGTGTGCATCCCGTAGCGCCTACGCGGGGATGACGACCGAGAGGCGCTCTGAAACGTAAAAAGTCTGAAAATAAGCAAAAAGGCTGGCGCCCCATCGGAGCGCCAGCCTTTTTGCTGTCGATATCAACCCGCTCAGATCGAAATGCGCAGGGACTCGCGGTTCACCGGCGCAGCATCGGGAGCCGTCATCGGGCGCGGCGGCACGGCCGGGCGCATGCCGGCGGGCGGCTGGCCCGGTGCCGGGGCGGCGGGCGGAGCGGCCTGGGCGGCAGGCGCCTGCGGAGCGGCGGCCTGCGGCGTGCCCGGATGCGGCTGGGTCGCCTGCTGGGCGGCGATGAACTGGCCCTGGGCGGTCAGGCCGCTGGCGACGTTGCGGTTGATGTTGACCAGCGTGTCGATCTTGGCGAAATCAAGGTCAATCAGGCGGTTGGTCGTCTCGCGGTCGACCAGCAGCGACAGGGCCGCGATGTTGGTACGGACCTCCGGCGGATGTCCGCAATCCTCTTCGGTGATCGCCGCCTGGAAGATCGTCCACAGGCGCTGGTTCAGCTGAAGAGCCTCGCGGTAGGCCTTTTCGTCCTTGGCATGGCTGGCGGCGATGATACGGCGCGCCGCTTCCGCCAGGGCCCAAGCCTCGACGTCGCGCGGATTGTCCGAGGTCGGCTTGTTGGCGTAGGTGGGAGTCGGCTTCATTCCAAACCCTCGGGGGAAAACCCATCCGGTGGGGCGGACCTGCCCCTTTGCTTCGTCGCGGAAGTGTCGGTTATCCGGCCGGCTTTGTCAACGCAACGGGGGTACTTCGGCCGGTCCGCAGGCCCTTGCCGCAAACTGGTCACAAGTTCTATGCGCTTCGGACAGGAGTTCAATTGCGGTTTCCACCACCCGCTCCTCGCCGATGCCGTCCATCAGGCCGCGGTCGTCGGGGTCGGCGGCGACGCGGGCCAGCAAATCCGCCTGCGGCACGCTGCTGGTCACCACCCGGCCGCGTGGCCCCCAGGGGCCATAGATGGCGGGATAGCCGGGGCCGAACAGCCCGACGGTCGGCACGCCCGCCGCCGCCGCGATGTGCATCAGCCCGCTGTCGTTGCCGACATAGAGCGCCGCCCGCTCCAGGCAGGCGGCGGCAGCCATCGGGTCGGTGCGGCCGGTCAGGTCGATGGCCTTCGATCCCAGCGCGTCCAGCACCGGCCGCGCCCGCTCGCGCTCCGGCGGGGCGGCCAGCACCGCCACCCGGGCACCAGCCAACGGCCCGTCGTCTCCCGTCAGGCGCAGCGCCAGCCGGGCGAAACGGTCGGCCGGCCATTCCTTGCCCAGCCAGTTGGCCGTCGGCCCGATGGCGAGGAAGGGGCCGGTCCCGGCGGGAATCAGGGCGTCGGCCTGCTCCCTCGCCGCCGTGTCGATCCACAGACGCGGGGCCGGCGGCGGCGACAGGCCCAGCACGGCGGCATTCTCCTCCACCTTGTGCATCGGGCGGACGGCCTTGGCGTGGAAGGCGCGGCGCCGGGCCGGCACCAGCCGCCCGACCGCCGAGTTGCGCAGATCGACCACCAGATCCCAGCGCGTGCCCACGCACTCCAGCCACAGCCGCATCCAGTGCCGGGCATAGGAGCGTTTGGCCAGCGGGATCAGCCGCTCCAACCCCGGCACGGCGCGGAACAGCGGCGCCGGCAGCGGCCCGCAGGCGATGGTCAGCCGGGCCTCCGGATAGGTCCGGGTCAGATGGTCGAGCAGCCCGGTCGACAGCACCGCGTCGCCCAGCCGGTTGGAGGTGATGAACAGGATGCGGCTCATGACGCGGGCCCGGCCGCCGCATCATGTCCGGACGTGGCCCCATCCGGTGCGCCGTTCCGCCGTCCGGGCCGCAGGCTGAGGCCGCGCGACATCACCCACAGGGCCGGCAGCAGCGCGACCAGCGGCATGGCGTACATCAGCGGCACGAAGACCGTCGCCTTGCCGGCGAGGCTGGTCAGCCCCAGCGCCGCCGCCTGCAGCCCCATCACCAGCAGCACGGCGATGGTGACGCGCGACGACTGGCCGCGCCGGTTGAATTCGCCCGACAGCAGCGCCGACAGCGCCACCAGCGCATAGGTCAGGGCCAGCAGCGGCGAGGAGAAGCGGTGGTGCAGCTCGGCAATCAAGCCGCGGCGCATGCGGTCGTCCTGCGCCGGGACGTTGCCGTCCATCAGCTCCGCCGTGGTGCGTTCACGGGCGTCGGGCCAGCGCTCCGCCGCCTGGGGAGCCACCGCCTTCAGGTCGACTGCATAGCGGTCGAAGAACAGCTGCGACAGCCGGTTGGTCTTGCGGTCCAGTTCCTGCCGGTTGCCGTCATAGACGACGAAGCGCGTGCCCTCCGGCCCGGTCTGCATCACCGCGCGGTCGCCCATGATCGTCACCGGCTTGTCCGGCTGGCGGCCGTCATGGATCAGCACCTTGTGCAGGTTGCCGTCGCTGTCGCGGTCGCGCAGGAAGACGCTGAAGCGGTCGCCGACCTCGTTGAACACGCCTTCGCGCAGGAACAGCTGCGAATAGTCGCTGCGCACCGTGTATTCCATCCGAACCAGCTCGCGGTGGGCGGCCGGGGTGATCCAGACATTCAGGACGAAGACGACGGCCATCACCCCCACCGCCAGCACCAGCGCCGGCTTCGACAGCGAGAAGGGACCGACGCCGGCCGCGCGCATCACCACCAGCTCGCTGTCCGTTGCCATCTTGTTGTAGGTGAACAGGATGGCCCCGACCAGCGCCAGCGGCAGCACGATGCCGAGGAAGGTCGGCACGGTCAGCAGCAGCAGCCACAGGAACATGCCCATCGGCGCGCCGGCGCTGACCACGATCTCGATCAGGCGCAACGACTGGCTGAGCCAGATGGTCAGCGTCAGGCCGGCGGTCGAATAGAGCGTGGCGATCAGCAGGTTGCGGAACAGGTACCGTTGCAGTCGGTTCATGGAGATCGGCCGAGATCTGTATAAGGCCGGCAAGCTGACCGCCCCGGCCCGCCGGGTCAAGTGTTGAAAACCGGCGGCGGCGATACGGGTGGCCCGTCCGCCGCCATCCCGCCCCCAATCACACCTTGGCACACTATACCGGGAAAGGGCTGGCACCGGCCCCCGCCAACCGGTATGACGGTCGTCATGGCGACGATCCAGGAAGCGATGGCTGCCGCGGTGGCGCATCATCAGGCCGGCCGGCTTGCCCAGGCGGCGGCCCTCTACCATGCCGTGCTCGACGCAATGCCCGGCCAGGCCGACGCCGCCCACCTGCTGGGGGTCGTCCATCTGCAGTCGGGCCAGCCTGACCGCGCCGTCACCCTGATCCGCGGCGCCATCCAGCAGAACCACCGGGTCGCCGACTATCACGACAATCTCGGCAGCGCGCTGAAGGCGCTCGGCCGGCTGGAGGAGGCATTGGCGGCCCACCGGCAGGCGGTCCGCCTGCGGCCGGAATTCGCCCAGGCGCTCTACAATCTGGGGAACGCGCTGGAGGCGCTCGGCCGGCTGGAGGAGGCGGCGACCGCATTCCGGCAGGCGGCGGCGCGCCGTCCCGGCTATGCCCGCGCCCGCTTCAACCTGGGCAACGTGCTGGCCGCCCTCGGCCAGCGGGCCGACGCCGACGACGCCTATCGCGCCGCCCTGGCCGACGATCCGACCTTCGTCGAGGCGCATGCCAACCGAGGGTCGCTGCTGCTGGCGCTGGACCGGCCGCAGGACGCGGCGGCGGCATTGGCCCGCGCGCTGGCACTGCGCCCCGACCATGCCGCGGCTCTGTCCAACCTCGCGGCGGCCCGTCTTGCGCTGGGCGACCGCGACAGCGCGGAGAGCGCCGCCCGCCATGCCGTGGCGGCTCGCCCGGATCTGGCCGACTGCCTGCTGCGGCTGGGAGAGGTGCGCCAGCGCGCTGACCGGCTGGGCGCCGCGGCCGATGCCTACCGCGCGGCGCTGGCGCTGAACCCGGCGCTAGCGGAGGCGCATGCCAACCTCGCGCTGGTGCGGCAGGGCCAGGGGCTGCTCGACGCGGCGGAGCTGGGCAACCGGCGGGCTCTGGCGCTCGATCCGTCGCTGGCCGACGTGCGCTCCAACCAGGCCTATCTGCTGCTGTTCCGGCCGGGGGTGACGGCGGCGGCGGTGCTGGAGGCGCATCGGGACTGGGACCGCGTCCATGGCGCCCCCCACCGCGGGCGCTGGGTCAAGCCCGGCAAGGTGACCTCCGGCAAGGGGCCGCTGACCGTGGCCATCCTGTCCGGCGATTTCCGCCGCCACCCCGCCGGTCTGTTCGCCGTCCGCACGGTGGAGGCGCTGCCCGCCCATGATATCCGCCTGCTGCTCTACGCCAACCAGACCGAGTCCGACGACGTGACCGACCGCTTCCGCAAGGCGGCGGCCCGCTGGATCCCGGTCGCCGGGCTGCCGGATGCCGAGGTGGCGAGCCGGATCCGCCACGACCGGCCGGACGTGCTGATCGACCTCGCCGGCCACAACGCCCGCGGCCGGCCCGGCGTCTTCGCGCGCAAGCCGGCGCCGGTGCAGGTCGCGTGGTCCGGCTATATGGCGACCACCGGGCTCGCCGCCATGGATGCGCTGGTCGCCGACCGCCACCATGTGCCCGACGGGATGGAAGCCTTCTATGCGGAGCGGGTGCTGCGCATGCCCGACGCCTTCATCGCCTATGATGCGCCCAGTGGCGAGGGGGGCGACGATACGGAGCTTCCGCTGACGCCGCCGCCCAGCCTGTCGGGCAAGCCAGTGACCTTCGGCAGCTTCAACATCCTGACCAAGCTGAACGACGGCGTGCTGGCTGCCTGGGCAGCCATCCTGGGCCGGGTGCCGGACTCCCGCCTGCTGATGAAGACCAAGGCGCTGTCCTGCCCCGCCACCGCCGATCTGTGGCGCGGCCGGCTGGCCGCCGCCGGCATCGATCCCGGCCGGGTGACGATGGTCGGCGCCACCAACAGCCTGGACCACATGCGGCGCTGCGCGTCGGTCGACGTGGCGCTCGACCCCTTCCCGTTTTCCGGCAGCACCACGACGCTGGAGACGATGTGGATGGGCGTGCCGGTCGTCACCCTGCCGGGGGAGACCTTCTCCAGCCGCCATTCCCTGGCCTTCCTGACCGTGGCGGGGGTGGAGGGCTGCATCGCTTCCGACCCGGCCGACTATGTGGACCGCGCCGTCGCCTGGGCATCCGACCCGCAGCGGCTGGCGGAGCTGCGCCGCACCTTGCGCAGCCGCATGGCCGCCGGCCCGCTGTGCGACGGCAACCGGGTGGCCGCCGCCCTGGCGGCGGAGCTGCGGGCGCTCGCCCGGCCGCACTGAGGGCCGCAACGGAACCAACACATCGGCGGCACCGTTGACCGTGGGTACTCCCTCCACGCCCACAGACGCGGGATTTCGGCGCATGCACAGCACCATACGGCCAGCCCTCATGCTTTCCGCGACGGTCGCGGTCCTGTCGCTCGCCGGCTGCGGCGATCAGGCGACCTTACCGGTGTCGGCCGGCACCGGTCCCAACCCGACCCTGCCGGAACCGAAATCCTCGCTGATTCCCACGGTCAACATCGCCGACGCCGTCGGCTGGCCGCAGGGAGCACAGCCGGTCGCGGCCCAGGGGCTGAGCGTTACCCCCTTCGCCACCGGGCTGGACCATCCGCGCTGGCTGCTGGCCCTGCCCAACGGCGATGTGTTGGTGGCGGAGACCAACGCCCCGCCGAAGCCGGAAGACGGCAAGGGCATCAAGGGCTGGGTCATGGGGCTGGTGATGGGCAAGGCCGGCGCCAAGACGCCCAGCGCCGACCGCATCACCCTGCTGCGCGACAGCGACGGCGACGGCAAGGCCGATGTCCGCGAACCCTTCCTGCAAGGGCTGTATTCGCCCTTCGGCATGGCGCTGGTCGGCAACGACCTCTACATCGCCAACACCGACGCGGTGGTGAAGGTGCCCTACAAGGAGGGCGACACGAAGATCGCCGCCAAGCCGGTGAAGGTCGTCGACCTGCCGGCCGGGCCGATCAACCACCATTGGACCAAGAACATCATCGCCAGCCGCGACGGCGGCAAGCTCTACGCCACCGTCGGGTCCAACAGCAATGTCGGCGAGAACGGGATGAAGGCGGAGCAAGGCCGAGCCGCCATCTGGGAGATCGACCTGAAGACGGGCGCGCACCGCATCTTCGCGTCGGGCCTGCGCAATCCCAACGGCATGGACTGGAATCCGGTGACCGGCGAGCTGTGGACCGCCGTCAACGAGCGTGACGAAATCGGCAGCGACCTCGTTCCCGATTACATGACCTCGGTGAAGGACGGCGGCTTCTACGGCTGGCCCTACAGCTATTACGGCCAGCATGTCGACCAGCGGGTGGAGCCGCAGCGCCCCGACCTCGTCGCCAAGGCGATCCCGCCCGACTATGCGCTGGGTCCGCACACCGCCTCGCTCGGCTTCACTTTCTCGCACCAGGGCGAATTGCCGCCGAACCTGCAGCAGGGCGCCTTCGTCGGCCAGCACGGCTCCTGGAACCGCGAGCCGGCCAGCGGCTACAAGGTGATCTTCGTGCCCTTCCAGAACGGCAAGCCGGCGGGCGAACCGGTCGACGTGCTGGCCGGCTTCCTCGACAAGGACGGCAAGGCGCAGGGCCGCCCGGTCGGTGTCACGTTGGACAACAAGGGCGCGCTGCTGGTCGCCGACGATGTCGGCAATGCCGTCTGGCGCGTCAGCGGCAGCAACGCGGCCCAATCGGCAGAGCGGCCGGACCAGCCGTCGCAGTGATTTGAATGAAGGGGAGAAGGACATCCCACCTCCCCTTCCGCCGCCGATGGCGCGATACTGCGCGCCATGATCTATCTCGACCATCTGGCCTCGACGCCGCTCGACCCGCAGGTTCTTGAGACGATGCTGCCCTGGATGCGGGCACAAGCGGCCGGCAACCCGCATGCCGCCCATCCGGCCGGGTGGCGCGCCGGCGACGCCATCGCGCATGCGCGGGCGGAGGTCGCCGCCCTGGTCGGCGCGCAGCCGGGCGAGGTGGTCTTCACCTCCGGCGCCACCGAGGCCAACACGCTGGCGCTGCTGGGCGGCGTCCCGGCGGGTGGCGGCTGCGTCGTCTCGGCGGTGGAGCATGCCAGCGTGCTGGGCTGCCTGCCGGAGCTGCGGCGGCGCGGCCACGCGGTGGCGATCCTGCCGGTGGATTCCGGCGGCCGGGTCGAACCCGCCGCCTTGGACGACGCCCTGGCCGGTTTGCCGAAGCCCGCGCTGGTATCGGTGATGGCCGCCAACAACGAGGTCGGGACGGTCCAGCCGCTGGCCGATCTGGCGGCGGTCGCGGCGCGCCATGGCGCAATGATGCACAGCGACGCCGTGCAGGCCCTGAGCACGCGCGCCCTCGACATGGCGGCGCTCGGGATCCACGGCCTCAGCCTGTCGGGGCACAAGCTTTATGGACCGATGGGAATCGGCGCCCTGATCGTCCGGCGTCCCTTCCGGCCGGTGCCGGCCTCGCCCGGCGGCGGGCAGCAGCGCGGCCTGCGGGGCGGAACCTTGCCGACGCCGCTCTGCGTCGGGCTGGGTGTCGCTTGCCGGCTGGCCCGTGAACGGCGGGAGGAGGACGCCCGGCGCATCGGCGAATTGCGCGACCGGCTGTGGCAACGGCTGCAGAGCCGCCTGCCCGGCATCCGCCGCAATGGCGCGGCGGATGGACTGGCCGGTTGCCTGAACGTCACCATACCCGGCATCGACGCCGCCGACCGGCTGCTGGATCTGCCGGAGCTTGCCGTTGCCACCGGCTCCGCCTGCCACAGCGGGACGAGCGAGGCGTCGCATGTGCTGCTGGCGCTCGGTCTTTCCGTCATGGATGCCCATGCCAGCCTGCGTTTCGGCCTCGGCCGCGGCACGACGGCGGCGGAGGTGGACGAGGCGGCCGACCGGCTGGCCGCCGCGCTGGGTTCGGCGAAAGTGGGGGAATGAGCGGGGGAATGAATCGCCCGGTCTGAGCGTCTTCATTCAACTGGCTCTGCCAGCGAGGTCCATCCCGGCCACACAACAAACAGCAACGGAGGAAACCCATGAGCAGTGCAAGCGTCCGGATCGTAGCGGCGGCCGCCTTCCTGTTGGCGATCCCGGGGGCTGCGGCGGCGCAACAGGCCGGCCCGTCCGCCATGACGTTCTTCGTCACCAGCGTGGGCGCGGGCAAGGGGGCCGACCTGGGCGGGCTGAACGGCGCCGACCGGCATTGCCAGCAGTTGGCCCAGGCTGCGGGCGCCGGCAACCACACATGGCGGGCTTATCTCAGCACCCAGGCCGCCGATGGCCAGCCGGCAGTCAACGCGCGCGACCGCATCGGCAAGGGCCCCTGGCAGAACGCCAAGGGTGACGTGATCGCCCGCTCGGTCGCAGAGCTGCACGGGACCAACGCCTTGACCAAGCAGACCGCGTTGAACGAGAAGGGTGAAACGATCAACGGCCGCGGCGACCAGCCCAACACGCACGACATCCTGACCGGGTCGCAGCCCGACGGCACCGCCTTCCCCGCCGGCCAGGACATGACCTGCGGCAACTGGACCAAAAGCGGCACCGAGGGTGCGGCCATGCTCGGCCACCATGACCGCATGGGGCTGGACGAGCAGCCGCCGGCGAAATCCTGGAACTCGTCGCACGCCTCGCGCGGCGGCTGCAGCCAGGACGCCCTGAAGGGCACCGGCGGCGCTGGGCTGCTCTATTGCTTCGCGGCGAACTGAACGGTTTGTCGCCGGCTGCGGCAGTGGGATGTGGCTGGGGGATGGCGATGTCATCCCCCACCCGTTCCGCCGCGGCTAGAACAACAGGCGGGCGCCGACCTTCACCACGGCGGCCAGGGAATCGGCACTGGTGTCGATATCGGTGTCGGCCATCACCTGCCAGCGCGGCGTGATGTGATAGGTCAGGTCGGCCAGATATTGGCCACCGGCGACGCCTTGGTAAGGGACCGTCCGCCGCACCCGCAGCGACAGGGTCAAGTCGCCAGTACCATAGGCCAGCGCCGCATTCAGGCTGCGGATCGAAGCGCCGTCCGCTTCTTCCTGCTGGCGGAGGTCGCCGTTCAGGGTCACGCTTTTCCAGGCCAGTTGGGTGCCGACCATCCAAGTCTGGCGCGGCAGCCGCCGGCTGTCGCTGCGCACCCGCGCCCAACTGGTGCCAGCGGTCAGCCGACTGCTGATGGCGCCGAACTGCATGGTCTTGCGCAACGCGGCCTCCACCAGATGCATCGCTTCGCGCGGATCGGGCATGTCGCCGTTGCCGCGGGGCATCGGCGTATAGCTGGCCCCCACCTCGAACCCCCGCAATGGAGGGGTGTAGTAGGTCAGCTTCGCCGAGTTGCTGCCGGCCCCGAAGGATGTCGGCAGGATCGACGATCCCACCAGACGGTTGCGGGCACTGTCGGTCTGCCCGATCTCCAGCTCTCCCCAGGAGACATCGACCTGCAAGAAATGTCGCTGATCTGCAACACTACCCTTTTGGTAGAGAATATCAGCAGACGCCTCGCCGGCCGAAAAAATCGCCACTGCCGCCAGAATAGGCATGGAAATTCGTCGTTGCATTGGCAAGACCTGTGCTGTTTGGCCGAGGATCGACTATCCTTCTGGTCGACACGGCCGTGTGTATCCTTTCTCGTTTGAGGGATGTTCGTCTAAAATTCTGACAAAACTGTGACCCGATCTTGGCATGCTGCGATGCAAAGATGAGCGGTGGTTCGCGTAATGCGGGAGGTCGTGGGAGGCTGCAGGCTTGGAGTGCCCCCTCCCCACCCCTCCCCCGCTTCGCGGGAGAGGGGGTAGGAGCTTTGCGGGAGTACGGCGGCAGTCCCCTCTCCCACCGAAGGTGGGGGAGGGTTAGGGAGGGGGCAAAGACCTACTGGAAATCAGACACTCCCCACCGCCCGCACCACCACCCCCGCCGCTTCCAGCGCCCGGCGCACCGTCGCTGCCATCGCCACCGCCGTCGGCGTATCGCCATGGACGCAGATGGTGTCGGCGACGATCGGCAGCCGGGTGCCGTGACGGCTTTCCACCGCCCCGTCCAGCACCATCCGCACCACCCGCGCGGCGGCCAGATCCGGATCGTGGATCACCGATCCGGCCACAGTCCGCGGTGTCAGCGTGCCGTCATCCTCATAGGTGCGGTCGGCGAAGGCCTCGCGCGCGACGCGCAGACCCACATCCTGCCCGGCGCGTTCCATGGCGCTCAGCGGCGGGACGACGAACAGCAGGGCGGGGTCCACCGCCTTGATGGCGCCGGCGATGGCGCCGGCCAGATCCGGCTCCACCGCCGCCATGTTGTAGAGCGCGCCGTGCGGCTTCACATGGGTCACCCGCTGGCCCGACAGCGCGGCACAGGCCTGGAGCGCGCCGACCTGATAGGCGACCAGCCGCTCGACCTCCGTGGTGGTAATGCCACGGATCACCCGGCGACCGAAGCCGGAGCGGTCCTCGAAGCCGGGATGGGCGCCGATGCGCACCCCCTTCTCCCCCGCCAGCCGGGCGGTGTCGGCCATGATGGTGGGATCGCCGGCATGAAAGCCGCAGGCGATGTTGGCGGAGGTGACGATGTCCAGCATCGCCCGGTCGTCGCCCATGGTCCAGGCGCCGTACCCTTCCCCCATGTCGCAATTCAGATCGATACTCGGCATGGCAATTCTCGCAATTCATTCAGGAAAAGACGACAGGGCGTTTTCACGCCGCCTCCGACTGTCGCAGGGAATGGATGAAGCCGGCAACCTCGCTGCGCATCGCCCCCATCTGCTCCGCCAGCATGCCGGCGGCGCCGTCCAGCTGGTTGGATGCGGCGCCGGTCTGCCCCGCCACGTCGGACGTGGCGTTGACGTCGCCCAGCAGGGCGCGCACTCCCTGCGCCGCCTCGCTGACGCCGCGGCCGATTTCCGCCGTCGCCGCATTCTGCTCCTCCACTGCCGCAGCGATGGAGGCGCTGATCTGGCTGAGGCTCTCCACCACGCGGGCGATCTCGACGATCTCGTCGGCAGCGGAACCGGTGGAGCCCTGGATGGCGCGGATCTGCGTCTCGATGTCCTCGGTTGCCTTGGCGGTCTGGGTCGCCAGCGCCTTCACCTCGCCGGCGACGACGGCGAAGCCCTTGCCGGCCTCCCCGGCGCGAGCCGCTTCGATGGTGGCGTTCAGCGCCAGCAAATTGGTCTGCTTGGCGATGGCGTGGATCAGCGTCACCACCGCCGACACGCGGTCGGAGGCCTGGACCAGACCCGCCACCTGCTCCGTCGCCTTTGAGGCCCGGCGCGACGCCTCGTCGGCGATGGACTGCGAATGCTGCGCCTGGACCGATATCTCGCGGATCGAGGCAACCAGCTCGTCCACTGCGGCGGCCATCCCGTCGACCGAGGCGTTCACCGCCGCCGCGTTGCCGGCGGCCTGCCGGCTGACCTGCCCGTTGTGTTCCGCCACGTCGGCAAGATCGCGGGTGGCGGTGCCCATGCCGTCGGTGGTGCGCAGCACCTCGCCCAGCACGCTGCCGACACGGCGTTCGAAATCATCGGCGACCGCGGCGATGGCGGCATGCCGCTCCGCCTCGGCCTGCCGACGCAGTGCGACCTGTTCGGCCTCCAGCCGCTGCTTGGCGGCGCCCTGCTCCTTGAAGACCTGGACGGCGGCGGCCATGCGGCCGATCTCGTCCCGGCGGTCGAGCGACGGCACGTCGAGCGCGATCTCACCGTCGGCCAGCCGGGTCATCACCCCGGTCAGCCGGACGATGGGCCGGGTGGCGCCGCGCACCATCAGGAACAGCACACCGCACAGCGCCACCAGCGCCGCCAGCCCACCGCCGGCCAGCAGCCATGCCCGCTCCCGCGCTTGAACCTCCGCCCGGCGGGGCGACAGGTGGATTTCCACCGTGCCCAGCTTGTCCATACGGGCGCCGCTCTTGCGCTGGATGTCGGCGCGGCGGACCAGCACCGTCGGGTCGCCGTCCGACACGTCGCCGCTCTTAGCGAAGAGCTGCCCCTTGGGATCGAGCACCCGGCTGCCGAGAAAGTCGGGATCGTTGGTCAGCGCCGCCAGCTGCGCCGCGGCGGAGTCGGCATCGACGTTCCAAAGCGGCTCCGCCAGCCCACCGGCGATGACGCGGACGGTGACGGCGGCCCGGTCCTCCAACGCGGTGCGGGCATCCTCGCGGTTGACGGTGACGACGGCGGCTATGCCGGTCGCGCTGATGACCGTGACCATCAGGGCGATGGGAACGACGACACGCATGGCAAGGGTACGGCCCACACGCTGCAGCATCGGGAGACCTCCATTGTGGGTGACAAAAGGGAAGCGGATCAGTCCCAGCCGGTGACGGCGCCGCCGATCAGGTTGAAGCCGAGCAGCCGGCCGCTGTCGTACAGCGCGAAGCCGCCGACCGATTGCAGAAGCGCCGGCAGGCCGTCCACCATCTCGCGATGGCGGGCCTGGATGCGTCCGGCCTCCGCCGCATCGACCGGGGTGAAGCGCAGCCGCTCGCCCGGCCGCATCTGCGCCAGCGCCGCGACGTCCGGGCCGACGACGCAGGCGATCTTGGGATAGCCGCCGGTGGTCTGGCGGTCGGCCAACAACACGATGGGACGCCCGGTCCCCGGCACCTGCACCGCGCCCAGCGGAATGCCGTCTGAGGTGATGTTGAAGCCGCGGGCATGCTCGATCACCGGGCCGTCCAGCCGGCAGCCCATGCGGTCGGCCTCGTGGCTGACGGTGTAGTCCTCTTCCAGGAAGGCTTCGATGCCGGCCGGGGTGAAGTAGTCCTGCTGCGGGCCCAGCATGACGCGCAGCCGTTTGCCGCGCGCCGGCAACAGCGACGGGTCGAGGCAGCGCTCTCCCCTGTCCGCCGCGTGATCCAGGGCCAGCGGCAACCGGTCGCCAGCCTTCAGCGCACCGCCGTCCAGCCCGCCCATACGGCTGCGTATGTGCGTTGCGACGCTGCCCAGCACCGGCTGAAGGGCAAAGCCGCCCTCCACCGCCCAATAGCCGCGCATGCCGCTACGCAAGGCACCGATGCGCAGGGTCTGCCCATCGGTCAGGCGCAGGCTGGTCCAGGCCGGGGCCGGCTCGCCATCGACCGTCAGCTCGGCATCAGCGGCGACGGCGATGCGCACCGGCCCGCCCTCCACCACGATGCTGTCGCCGGTCAGGGTGAACTCCACCGCCCCCTCCCCCGGCCGGTTGCCGACCAGGGCGTTGGCGACCGCATGGAGCAGCGGATCGGCCGCCCCGGCGACCGAGACACCATAGCGCTGATACCCGACCCGTCCGCGATCCTGGATGGTGGAGCTGGGACCGGCGGCCACGACACGAAGATGTGTGGTCATGCGGCGGCTCCCTGCAGCAGGGCGGCGGGTGCGGTCACCGTCTCGCAGTCGGGCAGATAGCCGCTCATCCCCTCCAGCCGGTCGAACTCGGCGGCGCTGATGGCGGTGAAGCGGATGCGGTCGCCCGGCGCCAGCAGAAAGGGTGGGTCCCGTTTAAGATCGAAGGTCTTTGCCGGGGTGCGGCCCAGCAGATGCCAGCCGCTGGGCATGACGATGGGGGAGATCGCCGCCTGCGCCCCGCCCTGCATGACGCTGCCCGCCGGGGTGACCATACGCGGGTTCTCGCGCCGCGGCTGGTGCAGCACCTCCGGCAGCCCGCCGAGATAGGCGAAGCCGGGGGAGAAGCCCAGCATATAGACCCGGTAGTCGGCGGTGCAGTGCAGCCGCACCACCTCCTCGGCGCTCAGCCCCGACCGGCGCGCCACATCGTCCAGATCCTCGCCATGCCGGCCGCCGAAACAGACCGGCACGATCCAGCGCAGTTGCGGTTCGGCCGCCGCCTGCGTCAGTTCCGCCGCCAGCCCGAGCAGGGCTTGGCCCAGCGGTTCTGCCGCCGTGACCGCCGGATCGAACTGCACCAGGATCGAGCGGTATGTCGGTACCGTCTCTACGATTCCGGGAAGGCCGGCGTCGGCAATGCGGCGGTCGAGCCGGTGGACGGCGGCGTTCAGATCCTGGGCGATGCCGTCGCCCAACTCGACGATCAGGGCGCTGTCCCCGGCCGGCCGCAGAACGGGCGCCGGAAACGAAGTGGTCACGCTCATGGCGGCTTCTCGAAGTCTGGTCGAAGGGGGAAGGCGCCCGCCACTCAGCGGGCATTTTTCAGCGAGCGTATTTGTCCAGGATCTGCTGATAGGCGCCGCTGGCCTTCATCGCCGCGACGCCCTTGTCGAACTCGTCGCGCAGCTTGGTGGTGTCGCGCGCCTTGGTGAAGGCGATGTAGCTGGGGATGTCCTGCACCGCCGGGGTCAGTTCCTTCACCTTGTCCAGCGCGCCGGCCTGCTTCAGGAAATACTGCGCGACATAGCGGTTGCTGGGCATCACCTCGAAGCGGCCGGAGACCAGCTTCTTCACGTTGCTGTCGCTGTCGTTCGACTTCTCCACCGCCGGCAGCACGCCGTTCTTGATCGCGTCGTCGACGATGGAGCCATAGCTGATCTGGTTGACGACGCCGAACTTGCGGTCGGCCAGCTTGGACAGGTCGCCGTCGAAGCTGACCGGGCTATCCGTCGCCACGAACAGCGACACCACCTGCGGCACCAGCACCTGGGTGGAGTAGTTCAAGAACTGCTCGCGCTCCGGCGTCTTGTAAGCGGTGAAGATGGCGTCCGCCCCGCCCTCGCGCACGGTGTCGAGCGCACGCGCCCACGGCATGATCTCCACCGTCACGGCATGCCCGGCGGCCTTCATCGCCTCGGTCACGATGTCAAAGGCGATGCCGGCCGGCTTGCCGCCGTCGTCATAGATCAGCGGCGGAAAGCTGAGCGCCACCATGCGCAGTTGGTCGGCCGAGGCCGGTCCGGCAACGGCCAGCAGGCCGGCGGCGAGAATGGACGTGGACAGCAGGCGGGAGGGGAACGGACGCGGCATCGGGCAAGCCTCCACTGTTACCGCGCGAGGCGGAGTGCCCGCGCGGCGGCCGGTGTTGCTGGATTTTGAAAGGGAGAGAAAGAGAGCGCTCAGAGCACCGACAGGTGCGTGTTCAGCAGGTCGGTGATCAGCATGGCGCCGGGGCTGTGGGTGATGGCGATCGGCGGACGGGCGTTGCGGATCGCGACCTGTGGCGTCACCCCGCAGGCCCAGAAGACCGGCACTTCACCGGGTTCGATCGGAACCGCCTCGCCATGTTCGGGATCGGCGATGTCGCGGATGCCGACGGCGGCCGGGTCGCCGAAATGCACCGGCGCACCATGCACCGACGGGAAGCGCGAGGTGATCTGGATGGCGCGGATGGCGTCCTTCGGCACCATCGGCCGCATCGACACCACCATGGTGCCGCCGAAGCGACCGGCCGGCGTGCAGGCGATATTGGTCTCGTACATCGGCACATTGCGGTTCATCGCGATGTGCCGCACCGGCAGCCCGTCGGCCAGCAGTGCCTCCTCGAACGAGAAGGAGCAGCCGATCAGGAAGGCGACGAAATCATCCTGCCACAGATCGGTGATGTCGGTCGGCTCGGCGGAGAGCACGCCGTCGCGGTAGACGCGGTAGCGCGGAACGTCGGTGCGGATGTCGATGTCGTGGCCCAGCGTCGGCAGGCGCGGGTCGCCGACCTCCGACACCGCCAGCAGCGGGCAGGGCCGCGGGTTTGCCTGACAGAAGCGCAGGAAGTCGCCGGCCCAATCCGCCGGCAGGATGGCGAGGTTGGCCTGGACATGGCCGGGAGCCAGCCCGGCGGTCTGGCCGCTGTTGGCGCCGCTGCGGATGCGCATGCGCTCGGCAGCGGCGGTGAGGAAGGGTGTGGTCATGGGGATGGTCCGGGGAGTTGGTGTGTGTGGAATTGTGCAGGTGGGGAAAAGTGCTGTGCCCCCTCCCTAACCCTCCCGCGCCTTTAACGGTGGAGGGGACTGCCGCCGCTTCGCAGAAGGCACCCTCTCCCGCGAAGCGGGGGAGGGTTGGGGAGGGGGCAATCGAAGCCGACTTCTCTCACATGCCCAGATACGCCTGCCGCACCTCGTCGTTGCCCAGCAGGTCCTGGCCGCTGCCTTCCATCACGACGCGGCCGGTCTGGATGACATAGCCGCGGTCGGCGATCTCCAGCGCGCGGTGGACGTTCTGTTCGACCAGCAGCACGGTGATGCCGCGTCGGCGGATCAGCTGGATGGTCTCGAAGATGCGGGTCACCAGCTTGGGCGCGACGCCCCAGGACGGCTCGTCCAGCATCAGCAGGTCGGGCTGGCTCATAAGGCCGCGGCACATCGCCAGCATCTGCTGCTCGCCGCCGGACAGGGTGCCGGCCTGCTGTTTCCGCCGCTCACCCAGCACGGTGAAGGTGTCGTAGGCGAATTGGAGCGTTTCCTCGCGCTTGGCCGCGTCGCTGGTGGTGAAGCCGCCCAGCATCAGGTTCTGTTCCACCGTCAGTCGGGGAAACAGCCGGCGGCCTTCCGGCACCAGCACCAGCCCGCGCTTGACCCGCTCATGGGCGGGCACGGCGGAGATGTCCTGGCCCTTCAGCAGGACCGACCCGCCATCGAGAGCGTTCAGCCCGGCGACGGCGCGCAGCGTGGTGGACTTGCCGTTGCCGTTGCCGCCGACCAGCGCGACGATCTCCCCCCGGTTCAGGGTCAGGCTGATGTCGCGGATGGCCGGGACGCGGCGGTAGCTGGACTGGATGTTGCGGACCTGGAGCATCGGCTCGCCCGGCGGCGCGACGGCCACGGGGCGGACGGGTTCGGACAACGTCGGTTGGAGCATCGTCTCACTCCCCCAGATAGGCGGCGATCACCGCCGGGTTCTCGGCGATCTCGGCCGGGGTGCCGTCGGCGATCTTGGCACCATAATCCAGCACAAGCATCCGGTGGGCGATGGGCATGATGCCCTCCATCACATGTTCGACGATGATGCTGGCGATGCCGCGCTGGTGGATGCGGTGGACCAGTTGCGATGCCTCGCGCACCTCGGTCGGGTTCAGCCCGGCCATCACCTCGTCCAGCAGGATCAGCTTCGGTTCGGTGGCGAGCGCGCGGGCGACCTCCAACCGCTTCTGTTCCGACACCGTCAGGTCGGACGCCGGGGTATCGGCGCGGTGCGACAGGCCGACGAAGGCCAGTTCCTCCTCCGCCCGGTCGCGGGCTTCGGCCACCCGCTTGTTGCGCAGCATGGCGCCGACCATGACGTTCTCCAGCGCGGTCATCGACTGGAAGACACGGACGATCTGGAAGGTGCGGGCGATGCCCAGCGCCGCCGCGGCCTCCGGCGTCGAGCCGGTGATGTCGTGCCCTTCGAAGGCGATGCGGCCGGTGGTGGGGGTGTGGAAGCCGGCAAGGCAGTTGAACAGCGTGGTCTTGCCGGCGCCGTTCGGGCCGATCAGCCCGATGATCTCGCCATGATGAACGATGAAGCTTATGTCGCGGTTGGCGATCAGTCCGTCGAAGGCCTTGCCCAGGCCGTCCACGGCAAGCAGGGGAGCGGTGTTCACGGGCGGACCTCCATCTTCTCGGCCTTCACGCCCTCCGACTTGGCGGCGGGCTTGGCGCCCGGCAGGTGGCGACGCAGGTCGCCCAGCAGGCCCAGCACGCCGGACGGGCTGAACACGGCGACCAGGATGATCATGGCGGCGTAGATGATCATGTCGGTGCCGGACCCGGTGCTGCCGAACAGGGTGCGGCTGTATTCCTCGATGGTGATGAGGATGACGGCGCCCAGCACCGGCCCCATCAGGCGACCCACCCCGCCCAGGATGGCGATCAGCGCGATCTTGATCGAGATCGTCGTGGCCAGCACCGAGCCCGGATCGATGAACATCTCCTTCTGGGCGTAGAAGCTACCGCCCATCGCGGTCAGGAACGCCGACACCGACAGCGCGATCAGCTTGTAGCGGGTCAGGCTGACGCCCAGCGCGCGTGCCGCCTCAGGCTCGTCCTTGATGGCGCGGAAATAATAGCCGATGTGGCTGCGCTCGATCGCCCAGGAGACCAGCACCGTCAGCACCAGCAGGCCGAGGATGATGTAGTAGTAGGGCAGCTTGGACAGGAAGATCAGCCAGGTCCAGCCGCTGCGGTCCATCGGCAGATAGAGGCCGACGGCACCCTCCAGAAAATCGCTGTTGGTGACCAGGATCTGCATGATCTCCGCCACCGCGATGGTCGCCATGGCGAAATAGTGCCCCTTCAGCCGGAAGCAGGGCCATCCCATGGCGAGCGCGAACAGCGCCGCCACCAGCCCGCCGGCCACCGCTCCGATCCAGGGGCTGATCCCCAGCGTCAGCAGCAGCATGGTCGAGGTGTAGGCGCCGATGCCGTAGAACACCGCATGGCCGAGCGAGACCTGACCGGCATAGCCGCCGACGATGTTCCAGGCGACGCCCATCTGGGCGCCCATCAGGATCAGGATCAGGAAATTCTGCTGCGACGGTTCGGTGATCGCCAGCGGCAGCACGGCGGCAAGCGCCAGCAGGGCGCCGGTGCCCATTGCTTTGCGCGAGACGGGCGCCTTGCGTGAGAGAGTGGTTCCGGTCGTCATCAGGCTTTCCCCAACAGGCCGCGCGGACGCACCAGCAGCACGATCAGCAGCAGCGACAGCACGATGGCGGTCTTGTATTCCGGGCCGATCAGGAAGCCGCCCAGCACCTCGATCAGTCCGACGATGATGCCGGCCAGGAAGGCGCCGGTGACGCTGCCGAAGCCGCCCAGCACGACCACCACGAAGGCGATCAGGATGAAGTTCGACCCCACCTCCGGGAAGATCGGGAAGAAGGTGGCAATCAGACCGCCGGCCAGACCGGCGCAGGCGGCGCCGATGCCCCAGGCAAGAGCGAACATCTTCTGCCCGTCGATGCCCATCAGGGTCGCCGCCTCACGGTCGATGGCGGTGGCCTCCAGCGCGGTGCCGAGCCGGGTGCGGTGCAGGAACATCCACAAGGCGCCGGTGACGCCGACCGCCCCCAGCGCCGCCACGAACTGCGGCAGGCCGAACTGGACGGGACCGAGGGCGATGTTGCCGCTGACCAGGCTGTGCGGGATCAGCCGATGGTCGGGCTTCCAGAAGAACTGCGCCAGACCGCGCAGCAGGATCATCAGGCCGAAGGTCGCGAAGATCTGCGACAGCATCGGCGCCTTCAGGATGCGCCGGATCACCGTCTGGTAGACGATGACGCCCACCGCGAACAGCAGCAGCGCGGTCAGCGGCAGAGCGACGATGGGGTCGATAGCGAAAAGGGCGAAGGCCCAGAAACTGGCGTACATGCCCAGCATCAGGAATTCGCCATGGGCGAAATTGACGATGTCCATCACGCCGAAGATCAGCGTCAGGCCCACCGCAACCAGGGCATAGATCAGCCCGATCAGCAGGCCCGAGACGAGCACTTGGATGAGAATGTCTGCGGTCATTGCCGCGCCCCTTTTGCGGTCAGGGTGGGCCGGAGGAGCTTTGGCGGGCGGGATATCTCCCCGCCAAAGCTCCAACGAAAAAACGTCGCCTCAGCGGCCGTCCCAGGCCGGCATCGGGTAGACGACCGGCTTGGTCGCCACGTCGAACGGCCACACCGTTACATACTGCCCGCCCTGCACCTGGACGATGATGCCCTGGCCCAGTTCGTTCTGGCCGTTGGCATCGAACTTGACGCCCTTCCACGGCATGATCAGGCCGCTGGCCGGGATGTCGGTCTTCTGAAGCGCCTCGCGGATCGCGTCGGGCTTGGTCGAGCCGGCCCGGTCGAGCGCGTCGGCCAGCACGGCTATGCCGGTGAAGGCGCGGGCGGAGTTGCCGTTGAAATTCACGCCGGTGCGCTGGTGCATCAGGTCGTTGACCTGTTTGATCAGCGGATTGCGCTCCGCCTGATCGAGCGCCCAGACCTCGCGGCTGATGACGAACTCGCCATCCTTGCCCATGGTCTTCAGGAACTCGCTGTCGTTGAAGCCGGCGTCGTTGGCCAGCAGCATCTTCGGCGAGAAGCCCAACTCCTTGTAGGTCTTCATCGACAGGATGGCGTCGCCGAGATAGCTGGACTGCATGATGACCGCCGGGGCGGCTGCCTTGATCCGCTGCACCTCCGACGTCATCTGCGTCGTCTTCGCCGGATAGAGGATCTTCTCGGCGATGGTGAACTTCTGCTCCTCGGCCAGCTTCACCTGCAGCTTGGTCGTCTCGTTGCCCCACAGCGTGTTCTCGTTGAACAGCGCGACGGTGCGCAGCTTGTCGCCGGTCTTGTTCTCCATGTCCTGCAGGAAGGTGAAGAAGTTGCCGACGAACAGGTCGTCATGCGGCGTGGTGCGGAAGAACCATTTGAACTTGCGCTGGGTCAGCGAAGCCGACGAAGACTCCCCGTTCAGGAAGGGGACGCCATAGCGTTCGGCGACCTGACTGGCGGTGGCGGTGACGTTGGAGAAATAGGCGCCGGTCAGCGCCACCACCTTCTCACTGGTGATGAGGCGTTCGGCCTCGGTGGCGCCAACCTGCGGGTTGCCCTGATGGTCGCCGAAAATCAGCTTGATCTTGGCGCCGTGCAGGTGCGGCAGGCCGATGCCGGCGACCAGCCCCGGCGGGGCGGGGATTTCCTTGTTGATGATAGCGGCGGCCAGTTCGGCGGCGGCCTTCAGCTCCACACCGGTGGAGGCGGCGGCGCCGGTCAGCGGATAGATCACGCCGATGCGGATCTCGTCCTCCGCCTGGGCCGGAGAGGCGCCGAAGCCGACGCCGGTCAGCGCGGTCGTGGTCAGCAGGGCCGCCGCCGCAAGCATGCGCTTGATCGTCTGCCGGCGGGTGGGGAGCTTGCCCTTGGGCGTGCGGGTGAGGTCGGTGATCGCTGCCGCGAACCGCATCGTGAAATCTCCTCTGTTCAGTGCCTTGGTGGCTTTTGGCGCGTGCCTTTGTGGCTGTTCGGTTGCGCCTCTGACAAGGATGATGACACGAACAGTCTTGTGTCCGTCCAATCGTATGTTTTGATCTGGATTGATAAGCAGCGACGATCAATCGCTTGCTAATGCGCGCCGATCACTCCGCGGCCTGGGGCGCCTCGTTGCCCGTCGTCGCCTCGTAATTGGCGGCCACCTCGGCCGCGAGATCGGCGACGACCGACGCCATATGGTTCTCCGCCGTGGCGGAATGGGCGGCGCAGAAGGTCATGCCGGGCAGCGGTGCCTGCGACCGGATCAGCCGCAGCCGGCCTTCCGCCAGTTCGCGCTGGACGATGACGGTGGGAATGACGCTGACGCCGACGGCATCCACCGCCATCCGTACGACGCTGGCGAGCGAGCTGTTGCCGAACATCCGCACCGGCAGGCCGATGGACGAGAACATCTCGCGGATCACGCCATAGGGCTGGGTGGTGCGGGAAAAGGTGATGATCGGCCAAGCCGCCAGATCCGCCAGCGACACCGGCTCCGCCGGCAGCGACAGCGCCGGACTGGCCACCCAGCCCAGCGGGTAATTGCCGACGGGGATCGTCCTGAACCGCATGTCGGTGTAGGAAGCCAGCATCACCGCCACGTCCAGCTCATGCCGGGCGAGCGCATCGCGCAAGCTGGGGGAGGTTTCGACCTCGATCTCCAGCGATACGGCGGGGTAGAGGGCATTCAGCCGTTCGATCAGCTGGCTGAGCCAGGTGTGGACCACTGTTTCCGCAACGCCCAGCCGGATGACGCCGCGGATGGCGCTGCGGTCCGCGACCGCGGTCAGCAGCTCCGACCTCAGCGCCATCATCTTCTCGGCATAGGACAGCAGGACCATCGCCTGCGGTGTCGGCGCCACCCGCCGGCCGACCCGTTCGAACAGGATGACGCCCAACTCGTCCTGAAGCTGGGCGATGCGGGCGGAGACCGCCGGCTGGGTGGTGTTCAACCGTTCCGCCGCCCGACGGAACCCGCCGAGCCGCATCGTCCAGATGAAGATTTCCAGCGATTTCAGGTCCAGCATGCCTCACCCATCCCCGTCCCGGATCATCGCACGCCGCACCGTCATCGCCGGCCGTCCTCAGTCCTCGTCGGCCAGCGTCGCCAGTTCCGCCTCCAGAACCGCCAGCCGCTCGCGCAGCCGGTCGCGCTCCGCCTCCAGCGCCTCGCGGCGGCTGACGTGGTCGATCGCCTTGTTCCGCAGGTCGCGCTTGAAGCGGACGATCTCCGGCCGGGTGACGTCGGGCCGGATCAGGTTGCGCTGGTCGGCCAGCCGCAGCTGCTCGCTGGTCAGGGTGGCGAGCTGGTAGACGGTGGCGTAGCTCGGCGGCAGCTTCGGTCCGGGCAGGCGCCCGCTGTCCACCGCCTCCGCCACCATGCGCAGCTGATAGGCGACCTGATAGCCGAAGGGCAGCTCGTTCTCGACCATCGCCTGGAACTCGCCATGCGGCAGCCGCGCCCGCGCCTGGACCAGATAGCGGCCGATCAGCAGGAACTTCTCCTGCGCGCTCCGCCAGAGGGTGGAGATTTCCTGGACGAACTCCTCGCGCCGGACGAGGTCGACCGTCGCCTCCGACATGCGTTCGATCCGCTCGTCCACCGCGATGTGGCGACGGGCCTGGGCCTTGGAAACCTGCTTGAATCCGCTCATTGCGCCAGCTCCAGTTCGTGGCGGACGAAGGCCCAGACGCCGGCGACATGCTCGGCCCCCTTGCCCCCCTTCAGCTCCAGCAGGCCGAGACCCCGGCCGGCGGTGAACTGGATGTCCTCGTAATCCGGCACCTCGACCGGGCAGATCCGGCCGTCGCCCAACAGCTTGCGCTGCGCCTCGGTGAAGCCGCGGGTGCGCGGCTTGACGCGGTTCATGACGAAGGCGGCGTTCTTGCCATAGCGGCGGACGAAGCGCATCCAGGGTCGGACGGAGTCCAGGTCGTCGTCGCTCTGCCCGGTCGGCACAACGATTAGGTCGGAGGACAGCGCCAGCAGCTTGAACTCCTCCGGATGGTCCTCGATCGACGGCGGTGTGTCGATCACCAGAAGATCGAAGCCCGCGATGCCGTCCAGCGCCGCCCGGATGTCGACCGGCGTCATGCCCGCCTCGAAATGGGTGATGGAGGCCATGCCGTCCGGCCGCTTGGCGAACCACTTGGTCAGGCTGCGCTGCGGATCGAGGTCCAGCGTCGCCACCGCGCAACCGTCGAGCGCGGCGGCCACCGCGATGTTGCGGCTGAGCGTCGTCTTGCCGATCCCGCCCTTCGGGCCATTGACCAGCAAGCGCTTCACCGGCCCGTGTCCCGTGTCGTTGCTCATTCCCATGCCCCTTATCGCCATCGGCTGTCGGCCCCTTTTACCAAAGCCGGGCCGTGGCGCAAATCTAAGACATGTCTTAGCTTCGCACCGCCGGTACAGGGTGTCACCCCTGCCACAGAAGCGCCAGTTAAGACAGAAGCCATTCTCATCTTCGCATACGACGCATCGCCGACGCCAGCACCGGACGCACCGCACCGGCACCGCCGCCCAATTCCCCGGTCCGCTCGCCGGCCCTTTCCCCTGCCAGGGCGATGGCGCGCAACCGTTCGGCCAGAGCCCGTTCGGCGGCACAGGCCTCCTCGCACAGCGCGCGGATCTCGGCGATGCTCGGCCGCCATTTGCGGGTGCGTCGCCAGCGGCGGGCCGCCTGATCGATGGCCCAGGCCGGAAACTCCCCCAGATCGTCCGCCCAATCCATCGCGAGCAATTGCTCCACCTCCGGCGTCGTCGCCTTCGCCGGGAAATGGCTGAGCAGCGCCAGCACGCGGCCCAGCAGGTGATTGGCCGGCGCCGGCGCCAGGATGGTTTCGTCGATCTCCGCAAGCGCCATGCTGGCGAGTGCGGCATGGCGCGGCGTCACCCCGTCGGGAGGCGTCCAGTCCTCCACCACATCGGCAAAGCCATCCTCGGTGAAGCGGCTGTGACGCCCAACCTGCCCGCGGTCGAGCAACCGTTGCAGCGGCTCCGGCAATGCTTCGCGCAGCATCCGGCTGCGCAGGGCCGGGGTCATCGCCGGATCGAAGGGCAGCGGCAGGCTGGGCGGAGCAGCGGGTGCAGCGGGAAACGGATGCAGGTTGCTCATGCGATCCCCCAGGGATTGGCGGGCGTGGCCGATTGTCCGGAGTTCAGGCGCGCGGCAACGCTGGCCCAGGCCGACAGGCGCTGTTCCGCATTCGCGGCGGCAGCGGGTGGTGACGTGCGGGAAGCGGTGCGGGCACCGCGGTTGACCGATCCCCGGACCGTTCCCGCGGGCTGTGGCGCCATACGCCCGGCGTCCTGCAACAGCCAGGACCGCCATGCCGCCGCCGGATCGCGGTAGCGGTAGCCATGGGCCTGGCATTGCTGGACGAAGCGCTCAGCATGTCCATCAACGTCGAGGTCGGGGAAGCGATTTGCAGCCCACTCGCGGTCGGCGGTCGGTGGCGTCCAGTCCTGCGGAACCGCCTCGGCCACCGGTGCCATCCCGTCGTCCGCACGCCGGTGGAGCGTGTCTGGAATCTGTTCTGGTTCAGGCTGTTCATGACTCGCCGCTGAACAGGGGGAGTCCGCCGCTGAGTCAGCGGGGCTGTCCATCCCTGCACCATCGCCGGCCTTCTCGTCCGGCGCGTTTCCGGCGATCAGCGCCAGCCGGTAGCGGCAACTCAGCCGGCCACCGTTGGCCGAGCGGCGGTGTTCGATGCCGACCAGCCCGAGCGCCTCCAACCGGCCCAGGATCCGGTTGACGGTGGGCCGGCTGCGTTTCAGCTTGTCCGCCAGCGTCGCCTGTGACGGCCAGCACACCCCCGCCTCGTCGGCGTAGGTGCTGAGTGCCGCCAGTACGGCAAGGCCGTCGGCGTCGAGGTCGGGGTGGTCGAGCCACCAGGCCGGGATCCGGCCCCAGCGGTTGGGGTTCGTGCTGTTCTCGGTCATCTGTGGCGATACTCCTCCGCGCCATCCGCGCAAGATTGGACGCATGGACGGCCGCATGTCTGGCTGTCGCGATTGGTCCAGAGGATTCGAAGCGGTTGATGGCAGAGTCGAATCGCGGGCAGGCACTCCATGACCACCCCATGGAGCGGGAGCCCGCGCATGGTGAGCGACAGCCCGCGACCGTAAAGCCCCTGCCCGCGACCATGGAGCATCGGCTCGCGGTTCCGCGGCGAATCGGAATCCTGGTGCTTTTGGCCGCGGTCTTGGAGCCTTTGCCCGCGATTAGACACCCGCCACCCGTCCGCGATCGCGGGCATTCCTAGAGCAACAGCCCGCGATTGACCGCGGATAGCGGCATTCGCGAGCAATCCGGCCCCTCTCGCTTCCGCTCCCGCCTGCCATGGAGTGGCAGCCCGCGGCTCCGCTCAGCCCGCCTGCCGGTCCGTCGGTGCCGATTCTCCCCGATTCTTCAAGGAGTCGCCGTCACGCGCCTTGGCAGGACCGCCCTAGCGGCCCAATCGCGGGCTGTCGCTCCATAACCGCGGGCCCTTGCTCCATCATCGCGGGGTGCTGCGTCATATGCGCGGGCTGTCGCTCCATCCCGGATGCGGTAATTTCTCCGCGTTCTGTTGCACCGGCGGGTTCGGCGCGCCATGGTTACTCCCGACCTTCGGAGACGTTCATGACCAAGATGGCCCCGACCAGCGCCGCGCAACTCATCCTGTTCGAGCTGGAAGATCGTTCGCAATCACACCTGATCGCGCTTTACGATCTGGCGCCGCGCTTCGTCTTCGTCTCCCGCGACAATGACAAGGAAAAGGCTGCCAAGGACAAGGGCGAGCTGGTCACCAAGGACAACTTCATCAAGTCGGTGCGGCGCGAGTTCGCCTTCCGTGGCCGCAACTATCGTCTGACCGTCCAGCCCGCCCGTATCGACCGGCTCAGCACCGCGAAGAAGGACGACCGCGCCCCCGGCGCCGGCCCGGATCTGGTCGAAGTCGAGATCTTCCCGTCGGAGCGCGAACAGGTGGTGGAGCAGGTCGTCCGCCGCCTCGCCATGGACCGCTCGCGCCTGTCGCTGACCGGCGAGAACCGCGACAAGGTGCAGATGCGCTTCAGCCTCTACGAGATCCAGCGTGAGCTGCGGGCGGTCAACCACACCCTGTCGATCCAGGATATCCGTGAATCCCTGACCATCCTGGCCCGCTCGCGCATCATCATCTCCACCGGCGGCAGCGCCGAGCCGGGGAAGAAGAGCCGCGGGCAGAACCTGCTGGAATCGACCGCCTTCCCGGTGCTGGCGATCCGCTCACGCCCGGATCTGGTCGATGAGGATGGCGGGGTCGAAGAGACCTATCTGGAATTCAACCCGCTGGTCTCCGCCGCCATTCGCGATCTGGAGTTCAAGCCGGTCTCCTACGCCTGGCTGATGAAGCTGAAGTCGCCGGTGTCGCGCTGGCTCTACAACCGCCTGTCGATCGAATACGATACCGCTGACGACGAGGCGAAGCCGATCTCGATCAGCGCCGACGAGATCATCAAGAACAGCGGCATGAACGAGTGGTCGCGCCGCCGCGACACGCTGCGGGTGGTGACCTCTGCGGTGGATGCGCTGGTGGAGGAGGGGATCCTCGACGTCGCCGACAAGGAATACACCAAGGTCGGCAAGCGCATCGACGCCATCGACTATGTGCTGACCCCGTCACAGAAATTCCTCGATCAGGTCCGCCGTGGCCGCCGGGTACAGACCACCAACATCGACCTGCTCAAGCAGATCGTCGGCAACGCCATGCGCCCCGACGGTTTCGTGCCTCTGAAAGCGGGGGAGGTGGCGGAGGTCCGCAACAAGCGCGCCAAGCGGCTCGCCGATCCGGCCAAGCCGGCGCAGGCTGCCTTGCCGCTGCCCAAGAAATAGCGGCTCAGCGCGCCAGCAGCCGCCGCGCCAACAGAGTGACCGCCGTTCCCAGCAGCGCGCCGGCCAGCACGTCGGACGCCCAGTGCCGGTGTCGGACCACCCGTCCGCCGGCAAGCGCCGCCGCCGTTCCGTAGATCATCAGGCTTTGCGCGGGCGACCGGCTGACTGTGGCGAGCGCCGTCGCCGCGGCAAAGGCGCTTGCCGCATGTCCCGACGGCAGCGACCGCGCGCTGATGCGCCATCCCGGTTTGCGGCGCGGGGCGCATTCATCCGGGCGCCGACGCTTCACATAGCGCTTGATCGAGCGACTGGCGGTCGCAGTCACCACCAGACCGGCCACGCCGACGCTGCCGGCGCGGCGCAGATCCGGCTGACCGGTCAACAGCCCGACGAGGCCGGCGATGGCGAAGCCGGGAATCAGCACGTGCCGCTTTATGGCGTAATGGCCCGCGGTCGCCAGAGCATGGCTGACCGGGCCGGGATCGCAGGTGACGATGTCGTGGACCTGCGCGTCCAGCGCATCGACGGCGGTCAGGGTGGGCTGGAGGATGGCGGGAACCGGGTTTCCGCCATAGCCGATGCCGCTGCCCGGATTCTCGATGCCGCTCTGTTCCCCGCTCTGTTCGATGATGTCGCTCAACGTCGGTCCTCTGCATACTGCGTCGCAACAAGGGGCGCCGCAGAGGAACGCGAGGCGCATGGGGGCGGTTCCCCGCCCCCGATACGGATCAGCCCTGCACCGGCCGCCAGCCGGTGAAGGCGTCCAGCACCGCCGTCAGCACCCGCTGCAGCTTTTCAGCCCGGTCGGGGCGGTAGGCGAAGGGCGGCGCCTCCTCGTCCATGTAACGGTCCTGCGCCAGTTCCATCTGGATGGCGTGGACGCCGTCCGCCGGGCGGCCGTACTGGCGGGTGATGTGGCCGCCGACGAAGCGGCCGTTGGTGACGCAGGTCATCCCCTCCGCCGCCGAAGCACTTTCCATCGCCGCGACGACGCGGGCGGCCAACTGCGGATCAACGCTGGTGCCGCGCGCCGTTCCCAGATTCAGGTCGGGCAGCCGCCCGTCGAACAGGCGCGGCACATGGCTGCGGATGGAGTGGGCGTCATAGAGCAGGGCGAAGCCATGCCGCGCCTTCACCCGCGCCAGTTCCGCCGCCAGCGCATCGTGGTAGGGCCGCCAATAGCCATCGACCCGCTGCGCCACTTCCGCCGCGTCGGGAACCTGTCCGTCGCGGTAGAGTGGCGTGCCGTCGAACAGCACATCCGGGCACAGGCCGGTGGTCGCCTGTCCGGGATAAAGGCTCTCGCCGGTCGATGCCCGGTTGAGATCGACGACATAGCGGGAATAGCGGGCGCTGAGCAGCGTCGCCCCCATGGCGCTCGCGAAGCCGTACAGGCGCGGGATGTGCCAGTCGGTGTCGCGCAGGGTCAGCGCCTCCTCCGTCAGGCGCTCGGCCAGACCGGGGGACAGTTCGGTGCCGCAATGGGGCATGCTGATGACCAGCGGCCCGTCGCCTTGCACCAGATCGTAGATCGTATCCGTCATCATGCTGTCTCCAGTTCCACCGGCATCAGATGGTCAAGCGCGCCATTCCGCACCAGTGCGCCGATGGCGGCCAGATCCGGGGCGAAGTAGCGGTCGACCTCGTAGCGCGGCACCTCGGCGCGGATGGTGGCGATGGCCTGCTCCAGCCGGTCGGCGGTCTTCAGCGGACGATGGAACTCCAGCCCCTGAATCGCGGCCAAAAGCTCTATACCGACGATGTCGGCGACGTTGCCGGCGATGTCGCCGAGACGCCGCGCTGCGAAGGTCGCCATGCTGACATGGTCCTCCTGGTTGGCGGAGGTCGGCAGGCTGTCGACGCTGGCGGGGTGGGCGAGCGACTTGTTCTCCGACGCCAGGGCGGCGGCGGTGACATGGGCGATCATGAAGCCGGAGTTCAGCCCCGGCTCCGCCACCAGGAAGGGCGGCAGGCCGCTGATGGTGGTGTCGATCAGCATGGCGATGCGGCGTTCGGCGAGCGCGCCGATCTCCGACGCGGCGATGGCGAGCTGGTCGGCGGCCATCGCCACCGGCTCCGCATGGAAGTTACCGCCGGACAGCACCTCGTCGGTGTCGACCAGAACCAGCGGGTTGTCGGTGACGCCGTTGGCCTCGATCACCAGCGTGCGCGCCGCCTGCCGCATCTGGTCCAGCACCGCGCCCATCACCTGCGGCTGGCAGCGCAGGCTGTAGGGGTCCTGCACCCGGTGGCAGTCGGGGCCCTGGTGGCTGGCGTTCAGCTCGCTGCCGGCCAGCACATCGCGGAAGGCGGCGGCGACGGCGATCTGGCCGGGCTGACCGCGTAGCGCGCTGATCCGGGCGTCGAACGGACGGTGGCTGCCCTTGACCGCCTCGACCGACAAGGCACCGGCGACCAGCGCCGCCTTGAAGGTGCGCTCGATTTCGAACAGCCCGGCCAGAGCCAGACCGGTCGACACCTGGGTGCCGTTGATCAGCGCAAGCCCTTCCTTGGCCTTCAGGTCAAAGACCGGCAGCCCCGCGATGCGCAGCCCTTCTTCCGCCGGCAGGGTCTCGCCCTTCACCCGGACATGGCCGATCCCGAGCAGCACGCCGCAGAGATGGGCGAGCGGCGCCAGATCGCCCGAGGCACCGACGGAGCCCTTGCCCGGCACCACCGGCAGCACGTCGGCCTCATACAGCTTCAGCAGCGCATCGACCAGCGCCGGCCGCACGCCCGAGGCGCCGACCGCGAGGCTGACCGCCTTGATGACCAGGATCAGCCGCACGACGCCGTCGGCCAGCGGGGCACCGACGCCGGTGGCGTGCGACAGGATCAGGTTGCGCTGGAGCGTTTCCAGATCCGCCGCGGCGATGTGGGTGTGCGCCAGCTTGCCGAAGCCGGTGTTGACGCCATAGACCGCCTCGTCGCCGCCGGCGATCCGGTCGATCAGCGCGCGCGAGCGCTCCATCCGCGGATAGGCCGCCGGGTCGAGCGTCAAGGCCGGACGGCCGCGATAGATGCTGCGCAGCGTGTCGAGCGACAGCGCGCCCGGAACCAGAGTGATGCTCTCGCTCATCCCAGAAGTCTCCCAAGTGTCTTTTTGAAGCGGTCGGCGATCTCCTCCTCCTGCGGGTGTCGGCGGTCGCGGACGATTGCGCGTCCGGCGATCACCACATCGCGCACGAGGGGGGCGTTGCCGGCGAAAATCCAGCCGTCCAGCAGCGCATCGCCTTTGCGGGCCGCCAGCAGCGGGTGATCGGTGTCGAGCACGACGATATCGGCGCGGAGGCCGGCAGCGATGCGCCCGGAGTCGAACCCGGTCGCCTGCGCCCCGCCGGCCTGGGCGTTCTCCACCAGCCGGCGGGCGGTGGAGCGGCGGGGGCCGCCGGCCAGCACCGTTCGCCGTTCGCTGGTCAGCCGCGCGCCGTATTCCAGCCAGCGCAGTTCTTCCACCGGGCTGACGGAGATGTGGCTGTCGGAGCCGATGCCCCAGCGGCCGCCCTGCGCCATGTAGGATTGGGCGGCGAAGAAGCCGTCTCCGAGATTGGCCTCGGTGGTCAGGCAAAGGCCGGCGATCGCGCCGCTGGCGGCGACGCCCGCCACCTCCGCTGCGGTCATGTGGGTGGCGTGGATCAGGCACCAGCGGCCATCGACCGGCTGGGTGTCGAGCAGATGCTCCACCGGGCGGCGGCTGCGGAAGGCGAGGCAGTCCTCGACCTCCCGGCGCTGCTCGGCGATGTGGATGTGGATCGGGCCTTGCGGGTTGGCGGCGACGGTCTCGGTCAGCAACCCATCCGGCACGGCGCGCAGCGAATGCGGGGCGATGCCGAGTTGCACGTCGGAGGATTCGCCATAGGTGCTGCGCAGGGCCGTGGACAGCCGGTCGAACCCTGCCCCGTCATGGATGAAGCGCCGCTGCCCGGCAGTCGGCGGCGTGCCGCCGAAGCCGGACGCGTTGTAGAGCACCGGCAGCAGCGTGATCGGCAGCCCGGCCGTCCGCGCGGCGGCAATGGCGCGGTGGCTCATCTCCGCCGGGTCGGCGTAGGCGCTGCCGTCGCGGTCATGGTGCAGGTAATGGAATTCGGCGATGGCGGTGAAGCCGGCCTTCAGCGTCTCCACATAAAGCTGGGCGGCGACCGCCTCGAAATCCTCCGGCTCCATGCGGTCGAGCGCCCGGTACATCACCTCGCGCCAGCTCCAGAAGCTGTCGGAGCCCTCGCCGGAGCTTTCGCCCATGCCGGCGATGGCACGTTGGTGGGCGTGGGAATGCAGGTTGGCGATGCCGGCGACCGCCGCCCCGGCGAAGCGCTCCGCATCGGCCGGGCAGGCGGCATTGGGCGTCGCCGAGACGATCCGGCCGCGCTGGTCCGTCGTGACCAGCACTTCCTCCGCCCAGCCGTCCGGCAGCAGCGCCGAGGCAAAAAACAGGTTGCTCATGAGGGCGCCCTCGCTATTATAGACAACACTATACAAGTATAGGCAACCTGCTGCCAAGAGGGTTGCTGCACGAACTTGTAGGAAGGAGCCGAACCGATGCCGACCAGCGCGCCGTGGGATTCCCTGTGGATCGACCTGTCCGTTGCCACGATGGGAGAGGCCGACGGCTACGGCGCCATCGCCGACGCGGCGGTTGGCATCAAGGACGGCCGTATCGCTTATGTCGGTCCGCGCGCCGATCTCACCGACGCTCCGGACGCGTTGGCGACCGAAGTCCATTCGGGGCAGGGCGGTTGGATGACCCCCGGCCTGATCGACTGCCACACCCACCTCGTCTATGGCGGCAACCGCGCCCGCGAGTTCGAGATGCGGCTGAACGGCGCCACCTATGAGGAGATCGCGCGGGCCGGCGGCGGCATCCTGTCCACCGTCACCGCCACCCGCGCCGCCACGGAGGACCAGCTTCTGGCATCCACCTTGCCGCGGCTGGACAGCCTGCTGGCCGAGGGCGTGACGACGGTGGAGGTGAAGTCCGGCTATGGCCTCGACACGGAAACCGAGACGCGCATGCTCTGCGTCGCCCGCCGGCTGGCCCAGGTCCGCCCGGTGGAGGTGCGCACCACCTACCTCGGCGCCCACGCGCTGCCGCCGGAGTTCAAGACCGACCCCGACGGCTACATCGACCGCATCTGCGCCGAAACGCTGCCGGCCATCGCCGAAGCCGGGCTGGCCGACGCGGTGGATGCCTTCTGCGAAGGGATCGGTTTCTCCGTCGCCCAGACCCGCCGGGTGTTCGAGACGGCGAAGCGGCTCGGCCTGCCGGTGAAGCTGCATGCCGAACAGCTGAGCAACCTCGGCGGTGCCCGGCTGGTGGCGGAGTTCGGCGGGCTGTCGGCCGACCATATCGAGCATCTGGACGAGGAGGGCGTCGCCGCCATGGCCAAGGCAGGCACGGTGGCGGTTCTGCTGCCCGGCGCCTTCTACGCCCTGCGCGAGACCAGGCTGCCGCCGATCGACCTGCTGCGCCGCCACGGCGTGCCGATGGCGCTGTCCACCGACAACAACCCCGGCACCTCGCCGGTGACCTCGCTGCTGCTGATGCTGTCGATGGGCTGCACCTTCTTCCGTCTCACCCCGGCGGAGGCGCTGGCCGGCATCACCCGCCATGCGGCGAAGGCGCTGGGGCTGACCGACCGCGGCGTGATCGCGCCGGGCTTGCGCGCCGATCTGGCGGTCTGGCGCATCGAGCATCCGGCGGAACTGGCCTACGCCATCGGCCTCAACCCCTGCATGGCGGTGGTCAATGGCGGCGTGGTCCGCAGCCCCCGCGTGGAGGCTCCATGAGCGACGTCATCTCCACCGCCCAGCCGCGCTACGCCCAGATCAAGGAGGCCATCCGCCGCCGGATCAGCTCCGGCGACTGGCCCGAAGGCTTCCAGATCCCGTCGGAGCACAAGCTGCTGGAGGAATTTTCGGTCAGCCGCATGACGGTCCACCGCGCGCTGCGCGACCTGACCGACGAGGGGCTGCTGACCCGCGTGCAGGGGCTGGGCACCTTCGTCGCCGAACGGCCGCCCAGCACCGACGTGGTGGAGTTGCGCAGCATCGCCGACGAGATCGCCGAGCGGGGTAACGTCCACGCCTGCCGGGTGGAGCGATTGCTCGCGGTTGCCGCCGATGCCGGGCTGGCCCGCCGTTTCAACCTGCCGGTCGGGGCCAAGCTGTTCCATTCCATCGTCGTCCACAGCGAAAGCGACGTGCCGGTGCAGCTTGAGGAACGCTGGGTCAACCCGGCGGTGGCGCCCGATTATCTGGACCAGGACTTCACCCGCCAGACGCCGGGCGAGTACTTGATCCGGCTGGAGTCCTCGCCGCAGGTCGAACACGTCATCGAAGCGGTGTCGCCGACGGCGGAGATCGCCCGGCTGCTCGACATCCCCGTTACCGAGCCCTGCCTGCGCGTGACCCGCCGCACCTGGGTGCAGGGGCGGGTGGTGACGGTGGCGATGCTGGTCCATCCCGGCAGCAGGTATCGGCTGGGGGCAAGGTTCCAGCTGCCGCCGCCGTAGAGGTTTTCGCCTGCGGCCCCCTCCCTAACCCTCCCCCGCCTTTCGGCGGGAGAGGGGACTGCCGCCGCTCCCGCGCTCAACTCCCTCTCCCGCGAAGCGGGGGAGGGTCGGGGAGGGGGCAACAGCACCTTTCCTAACCTTCACCCTCCCACCAGGAGCCATCCACCCATGTCATCCCGCCTCGACAACCAGCGCGTCATCCGTGCCCCGCACGGCCCCGAACTGAGCTGCAAGAGCTGGCTCGCCGAGGCGCCGATGCGCATGCTGATGAACAACCTCGACCCCGACGTCGCCGAACGGCCGCAGGAACTGGTCGTCTATGGCGGCATCGGCCGCGCCGCCCGCGACTGGGAGAGCTTCGACCGCATCGTCTCGGCGCTGAAGACTCTCAACGACGACGAGACGCTGCTGGTGCAGTCGGGCAAGCCGGTCGGCGTCTTCCGCACCCATGCCGACGCGCCGCGCGTGCTGATCGCCAACTCCAACCTCGTGCCGCGCTGGGCGACCTGGGAGCATTTCAACGAGCTGGACCGCAAGGGTCTGGCGATGTACGGCCAGATGACCGCCGGCAGCTGGATCTACATCGGCAGCCAGGGCATCGTGCAGGGCACCTACGAGACCTTCGTCGAGGCCGGGCGCCAGCACTACAACGGTGACCTGAAGGGCAAGTGGATCCTGACCGGCGGTCTCGGCGGCATGGGCGGCGCTCAGCCGCTGGCCGCTACCATGGCCGGCGCCTGCATGCTGGCGGTGGAATGCCGCCCCAGCAGCATCGAGATGCGCATCCGCACCGGCTACCTCGACCGTCACACCGCCGACCTCGACGAGGCGCTGGCCTGGATCAACGAGGCCTGCGCGAAGGGCGAGGCGATCTCCGTCGGCCTGCTCGGCAACGCCGCTGACGTCTTCCCCGAACTGGCCCGCCGCGCCGGCACCGACATCAAGGCCCGGCCGCACATCGTCACCGACCAGACCTCCGCCCATGATCCGGTGAACGGCTATCTGCCGCAGGGTTGGACGCTGGAGGAGTGGGAGAGCGCCCGCGAAAGCCAGCCTGCCGCCGTTGCCGCCGCCGCCCGCAAGTCAATGCGGGTGCAGGTGGAGGCGATGCTGGCCTTCCACGCCATGGGCATCCCGACCGTCGATTATGGCAACAACATCCGCCAGATGGCGAAGGAGGAGGGGTTGGAGAACGCCTTCGACTTCCCCGGCTTCGTCCCCGCCTATATCCGTCCGCTGTTCTGCCGCGGCATCGGCCCGTTCCGCTGGGCGGCGCTGTCGGGCGATCCGGAGGACATCCGCAAGACCGACGCCAAGGTGAAGGAGCTGATCCCCGACGATCCGCACCTGCACAACTGGCTCGACATGGCGGCCAAGCGCATCCAGTTCCAGGGCCTGCCGGCGCGCATCTGCTGGGTGGGCCTGGGGCAGCGCCACCGCCTGGGCCTCGCCTTCAACGAGATGGTGAAGTCGGGCGAGCTGAAGGCCCCCATCGTCATCGGTCGTGACCATCTCGACAGCGGCTCGGTCGCCAGCCCGAACCGCGAGACCGAGGCGATGAAGGACGGCACCGACGCCGTGTCGGACTGGCCGCTGCTGAACGCGCTGCTGAACACCGCCAGCGGAGCGACCTGGGTCAGCCTGCACCATGGCGGCGGCGTCGGCATGGGCTTCTCCCAGCATTCCGGCATGGTCATCGTCTGCGACGGCAGCGACGCGGCGGCCAAGCGGATCGAGCGCGTGCTGTGGAACGACCCCGCCACCGGCGTGATGCGCCACGCCGACGCCGGCTATGACATCGCCATCGAGTGCGCCAAGGAGCAGGGCCTGAACCTGCCGTTTTTGAAGTAAGCGTGCGGAGAATCTCCCTCTCCCGTCCCGGGAGAGGGAAGGGGCCCATGCGGAGCATGGGAAGGGTGAGGGGTGGCGCAAGGAACCATGCGCTCCTTGATTCTTGACGTAACCCTCACCCTCCCCACTTCGTGGGTCCCCTCCCTCTCCCGGGGCGGGAGAGGGCTTTATGCCCCCCGGATCAGCTGCGAATACCAGCGCGCGGAGTCCTTCGGGATCCGCGCCTGGGTTTCGAAATCGACCCGGACAATGCCGAACCGCGTGCCGTACCCGCCGCCCCATTCGAAATTGTCCAGAAGCGACCAGACGAAATAGCCTCGCACGTCGGCACCCAGCCCCTTCGCCTCCGCCATTGCAGCGATGTAGGCCTGCAGGTAGGCCAGACGCTCCGCATCGACCACCCGGCCCTCGGCGTCCGGCGTCTCCGCCGCCTTGGTGCCGTAGCCGTTCTCCGTCACATAGATCGGCAACCGGTAGCGCCGCGTCAGGTCGACAAGCGTCTCGCGGAAACAGCCGGGGTCATAGGGCCAGTCGATGGCCGTCCGCTTCATCCCCGGCGGGGGAGAGCCGAATCCAAACCCCCAGATCAGGCTGTCGTCCCGGCGCCCATAGACCGGCGCATAGTGGTTCAGCCCGAACCAGTCCACCGGCCGGGCGATGCGCGCCATGTCGCCGGGCTGCACATAGGGCTCGATCGCCTCGGCGATGCGGCGCGGGTAATGGGCCAGCAATTGCGCATCGGGGAAGGCGCGGTTCCAATGCTCGTCGAACAGGGCCGCCGCCTCGACATCCTCTGGCTTGTCGGTTTCCGGCCGCATCGGCTGGACGCTGTGCACCGCGCCGATGGAGGCCCCTGGAACCAGCGCCCGCAGTACATCCACCCCGGCGCCATGGGCGAGGTTGACGTGGTGGATCGTCTTCAGGTGGGCGGCGCGGTCGGCGATGCTGGGCGCCCCCCAGCCGAAGGCCCAGCCGAACAGGGTGAAGACCGAGAACTCGTTGAAGGTGGCCCAGCGCTTCACCCGGTCGCCATAGCGCCGGGCACAGAGCGCCGCATAATCCTCGAACCAGCCGATGCTGTCGCGGGTGCCCCAGCCCCCCAGATCCTGCAGGGCCTGCGGCAGGTCCCAGTGATAGAGGCAGAGCCAGGGCTCGATGCCCTTTTCCAGCAGCCGGTCGATCAGCCGGTCGTAGAAATCCAGCCCCTTCTCGTTCGGCGCCCCGCGTCCGCGCGGCAGCACCCGTGGCCAGGAGACGGAGAAGCGGTAGGCCTGCAAGCCCAGATCCGCCATCAGGTCCACATCCTGCGGCATCAGGTGGTAATGGTCGCAGGCAACATCCCCGCTCTCGCCATTGTCGACGCGGCCCTTCAGCTTGCAGAAGGTGTCCCAGATGCTGGGCGCCCGCCCGTCGGCCTCGGCCCCGCCCTCGATCTGATAGGCGGAGGTGGAGGCGCCCCACAGGAAATCTTTGGGAAAAACCGGACGTTCGGCCATGGCGGATCACCCGAATGGAGAGTGGTTGAATCCTACCCTTTTCCCATCCGGGTGGAAGAGGCCAATCGTCGCTGCGGCGGGTGGCGTGGGGCTCCACCATCCGTCGGGTAAAGCGTCACCATATCGCGGTCGACAGGACGGCGCGGCGCTCCTATGGTCACGCCGACCGGACGAGCGAATTCAAAAAGGGGATGGGCGCATCATGGCGAAGAAGGACGGAGTCAACGGCAAGGGCGGCCAGTTCAACGGGACCCCGGCCGACCGGCTGGTCCGGCTGTGGCGCAACAACGACGAACGTTTCGGCGCCCTGCTGGACGAGGTGCTGGACGGCAACCGCCAGGGCGTGATCGAAGCCGCCCTGGGCAAGCTGCGCGAGGAGGAAGGCTACGACTTCATGGACGAGGTCGAGGCCTTCTCGGAAACGGCGCAGAGCACCGACGAGCATGGCGACCCCACCCTGTCCACCCTGTTCTGGGTGGCGCTGGAGGTCGACGGCCGGCTGGACGAGCCGCCGTCGGTCGATGCCATCGAACGCGCGCTCGATTCGGCCGGTCTGCTGGAAAAGGCGACCGACATGCGGCTGCTGCCGCTGTGGCTCGATCCGGAACCGCTGTCCTACCTTGAGGCTGCCGACCGCCGCACCCTGCTGCGCCGCCTGATCGAGTCGCCCGAGGCGGCCGAGTCCTTCGTGCGCGAGCAGGACCTGGTCGCCGCCGCCGATGACATCGGCACCCGCCTTGTCGGCGTCGTCGGTCTGGTGATCGAGGAGGATGCCGAGCAGGAGGGCGAGGCGATGCCCGACCCGCTGAATCTCGGATTCTCCGGCGAGGGTGAGGAGCTGGAGATCGACCCCATCGAGCAGGAGCGCATCCGCCAGTCGATGGCCGCCTTCGCCGAGGCGGTGGCATCCGCCGACCCGCGGGTGAAGCGCTGCGAGCCGGTCGGCGGGCTGAACGACCTGCTGGACTTCACCGCCGAGGGCGTCTGGCCGGACGACGTCGTGGCCAGCTTCGACGAGGTCAACGACTTCCTCGACATCGCCGGCAACGAGACCGGCGACGGCATCCTCGACGTGACGGCGGAGCAGACGCCGGAGGGCTTGCAGGTGCGGGCCTACAACTCCGACGGCGTGCTGCTGGACGAGCGCAGCTTCGACCTGACCGGCGACCGCGCCGAAGAGGCGCTGGCCCTGATGAAGCGCCGCTGCCGCCGCGTCAGCGAGGGGTAATCCGCCTCTCCCGGCCCTCTCAGCTCATCTCCTCCAGCCGCAGGGGCTTTTCCACCAGCAGGCGGAAACGGCCCCTGCCGGTCTTCTCGATGCGAAGGGGACCGCAGCGGTCGGCCAGCCGGCGTTGCAGCAGGATCAGCCGCGCTTCCAGATTCTCGGCGAGGTCGGGCAGCGGGATGTCGGGCGCCAGCCGCAGTTCGCGGTTGGTGAAGTCGGTGCGGCCCAGCGTGGTGTGGTCGCGCACCAGCTTCCACAGGATGGCGCCGGCCACTCCCTTGATCAGGTAATCATGGTCGAGGAAGACGCTGTCGTCGCAGGCGTAATGGCGCACGGTGATCGGATCGCCGATTGCCGGCGCTCCGGCAATAGTGGCCAGCGCCTCTTCGGCCTCCGCGCCATGGGCTGGCGGCAGGCCGCGCATCAGCGCACCCAGCTGTGCGGCCAGCGTCGCCAGCGCGTCCTCGTCGTCATAGGTGAAGCGCATCTCCTGCGCGCTTTCCACGAACAGCACGCCGGCCAAATCCCCGCACACCCCGGGATGCGCCAGGATCGGCACCGCCAGCTGGCTGTGCGGCCGCTCCAGACCGGGGAAAGGGATCTCGCGCAAGAGGCCGGCTGCCGTCCCCTCGCGCATCGCCATGCTGTAGGCGACGTCGGTGGTCATGTGGGTGATGCGGATCGGCACCCGCTCGCGCGCCGCCATGCCGATCACCCCGTCGCCGGGCGTCACCTCCCAGCCAATGCCGCTGCCGCGTCCTGACGCCTCATAGCCCAGCGCCGCGACGGTGAACAGCCGGCCGCTGGCGGCGTCGGGCAGCAGGATCAGCGCATGCTCCACCCCGAACAGATCACGCAAGGCGGCGATGGCGCGGTCGAGCAGGTCGGACAGGTCGGCGGCGGCGCGCAACCCCTCGCAGGCGCGCCGGACCGCCGACAGCAGGCTGCGCGGCCGGACTGGGGCGGGCAGGGGACAGCCGCCGGCGACCGCCTCGATCGCCACCACCCGGAACAGGTCGGCGCCGCGCAAGCGGAACACCTCCGCCATCCCGACATGGGAGGCGATGCCCGACAGCTTCGCCTTCATGCTCTCGAACAGCGGCCCGTCCGTTTCGGTGCGCAGATAGCCCAGCCGCAGCCGGTACTGTGCCCCGGTGGACGGGTCGATCACCTCCAGTTGCGCGTCCGGATTGGCCAGGATGTTGGCGCGCGTCTTGTTGAAGAACTGATAGGACAGGGCGATGTGGCCGGGATCGACGTAATGGACTTGCGACAGCTGAGACACGTTCGGCGTCCCGTCCGCCGCCGCCGTGGCGATGGTGCCGGGGATCACGCCCTCCAGGCAAGTCCGGATGGCGTCCAAGGTATGAGCGTTCTGGGGCAGGGGGCTGTTCATGCCGGAATCCGCTCGCCGGCCTTTGGTCCCGGCGTCTGGTCGAACACCGCGGCGGGGGCCAGATGCAGCGCCACCAGATCGGCCGGATCGAACTCCATCACCGCCCGGACGAAGGCTTCGGTGAATCCCATCCCGGCCAGCTCGGCGATGAAGCCGTCGATGTAGGGACCGGGCAGTGCCGCCTCTTCCACCGTCGGCGCCGCCACGGAGGCAGCGTCGTCCTTGATCTGAATGGACCGGTGGGTGCTGGGTTCGGTGAAGACCACGGCCAGCCGCCCGGTCTCGGCGACGGCGGCGACCAGCGCGGCGTTGGCTCGCCCGTCGATCAGCACGGTCAACCGCTCGCCGTCCGGCGCCACCCGTGCCGCTACGGCCCTGGCTACCAGCGGGCGCCCGTCGCGGTCACTGGTCGCGACATTGACGCTGAGGCTGCGGTCCAGGAAGCGCAGGACCGTCTCGTCCAAACCCCTCACCTGCCGCATGTTCCGCCGCTCCGCATTGCCGACAAGCCGTCAGCATAGCGCCGCCGCCGGCCCGGCGGCAAACCAACCGAAGGCGATCCAACCGATGGGCGTCATCCTTCGGCGGGCCATACCGCGAGGGGGCGCTCAGGCTCCCGGCGCCACCACGAAACAGGCCATGCCGATGTTGACCAGTCCGCTGCAGGCGCTGGCGGCATCCTGCTGCGACAGGCCGGACAGGCGGGCGCGATAGAGCGGCCCGGTCTGGGTATCCACCGCCTGGACGACCCGTTGCGACCGCGACAGCACCGGCATGGAATTGCGGGCGCGGTCGATCACGCGCTGGCTGTCGTCGGGCGAGCGGAAGGCGCCGAGCTGCACAGTCCACACCCCGCCGCTGGCGGTCGCCGCCCCGCTCATCGTCGCCACCGGACGCGGCGCCGGCGCATCCGGAGTCGAGGTATCGGGCGCCACCACCCGCACCGCCGGTGCCGGAGCGGGCGCCGGAGCCGGCAGGGCGGCCACGGCGATCGGCGGCCGACTCGCCGCCGGGCGGCTGCTGGCGGGAGGGGTGTAGGACGGCGCCGGATTGACCGGAGCCGAATAGGTGGAGGACGGCCGGGCGTAGGGCGAACCGTAATCCGGCGGCGAATCGGAGGACGGCGCGCTGACCAGCACGATGTCGGCGCCGTTGGGCGCCGGGGTGCGGTTCAGCCGCGGCCCGACCGACGCGATGTAGCGGCGCGTCTCGCCCGGCAGGCCGCGCTTGCCGGCCAGATAGTCGCCGTAACAACCGGGACCGCAGTTGTAGGCGCCGAGGAAGCCCGGAGCGCCGAACAGGTTGTACATCTCGCGCAGATAGGCGGTGCCGGCGATGATGTTGTCATGCGGATCGAAGGGGTCGGAGCCCAGATTGTGCTTGCGCCGCATTTCGTCGTAGGTCGCCGGCATCACCTGCATCAGCCCCATGGCGCCGGCCTTGCTGACGATGGGCTTGCCGTTGACGGTGGTGCGCCCGCCGCTTTCCTGGCGGATGACCTCGCGGATCCACAGCTCCGGCATGTCGAAGCGCTTGGAGGCTTCCGCGACATGCGCGTCGATTTCCTCCGGCGAGGCGACGCGATGTGTGCCCCCGCCGCTGGCGCAGGCGCTCAGCAGGGCAGTCAAGGCGGCGCAGGTCAGCAACGGCTTCAGGCGACGCACGGAACCCCCGGTCATCGTTCAGTTCAACTTTAGGATAAGCCCGATTTGGAGGTAGAGACCTTTGCACATTCCCGGCCCGCCGTAAACCGTCCCAGCTGTGACCTTCGACGCGGCCGGAGAGCGCGGGAGGGGAGGGGGCTTCCAATCCTTCGGACGGACAAGCGGCCGTCCGGGTATCTGCCGTCCGGCGCGGCCTATGCCGGGATTTCCCTTGCCCGGGTTTTACGGGCGATCAGCTCTCGCGATCGTCGTCGGGATCGCGGCGGGTGGTGAGTTCGCGCATCAGCCGTTCCTTGGCGGTCCTGCGGCTCGGCCGGCTGCCGCCGCGCCCGAACAGGCTGCCTCTCAGCCCGCCCAGCAGGCCGCCGGGCTTCGGCTCCTCCTCCGGTTCCTCGGCCATCTGGGCGCGTTCCGCCTCGCGCCGGGCCAGCATGGCGGCGCGGTCGACCAGCGGGTTGCGCAGCCGGTGCGGCAGCGCCCTGAAGGCGAGGTTGGCACGTTCCAGGTCGGCCAGATCCTCGGTGGAGCGGGCAATGCGCAGCGCCACCCGCAGCAGGTCGAGTCGCCACGCATCCTCCGGCGCATGCGGCAGCGTCTCCGCCGCCACCAGCAGGGTATCCAGCCCCTTGCCGGTCAGCGCGCTGGTGGATCGTTCGCTGCTGGATTTATCGGTGTCGCGGTCCCGTCCCATTCCGTCATCGAAGCTGTCGCGCTGAAGGCGGACTTTAGGACGGCTCGACAGGATTTGTCTGCCCCCATGCGGAGACCACACCATTCGGGTGGGGGAGGGGGCGGGTCAGGCGGCGTCCGCCAGCCGGTGCAGGACCGCATCGGAGATCGACTCGTCGACCACTTTCGCGGCCCCGGCGATCACGGCCAGCTTGGTGCCGAAAGCTTCCTTGTTGCGGACAACGGCGATGCGGGCGGGGCCATTTTCCAGCTGCGCGATGTCGAAGAATTTGGTGACCGCGGCGGCGATGGCGGTGGGATGGTTGGCGACGGGTTCGAATACCGCCTTGTGACCGTTGGCGCTGACCAGCGTCGCCACGTGCCAGGGGGTGTTGGAGGCACCAAGGACCTCGACATCCTTCGCGACCCTATCCCGGGAGAAGACGGTGACCAGCCGTTCGTAAAGGCGCTCCGTCGCGTCCTGCTGCCGCCTTTCCGCCAGCTTGAACGCGGTCAATTGCACCGCCTCCTGGGAACAGGCGGCAATCGTCGCCACCGCCCCGGCAAGCTGCGGGCGGGCAACCTCCATCAGGAAGAAGTCACGATGGTCGAAGGACACCCCGGCCCGCTCCGCCACCTTGGGTGCCCAGCGGGCGAACAGGGGGGCGGCTCCCATCAGGTCCGCCTCCTGCCGCGCGAGTCCCATGTCGGAGACGAGAAAGCGGTCGGCGGAGGAGCCGCCACCAACGCCGACCGCCGCGACCCGGACGACGACCATCGAGCCGCCCGGATACATGACCGGCGTGCGCAGGTACGACGCATCCTCATCGTGGCGGACGGCACTCAGCGTGCGGGCCGCCTCATCCACGATCTTCCGGAAGAGTGTGCTTTTGTCGTCCACCCCGATCATAGCCTTCCAAGCCTCGGTTCCCACGGCGGCACCGGGAATGCCTTCATGCCCTGGATGTTGAACAGCCGGCCTGCCAGAACCGTCAAGTCGCGGAAGGACGTCGGTTCATCGTCCAGCGGCTCCGCAATCGGCAAATTCTCCCCGAACATTCGCTGGAATCCAAGTGGCCAGTTCAGCGCAAACGGATGGTGATGGCTGCCCTCGATCACCATCAGCCGCAGATGCGCCGGTCCGATGTTCTTATTGCCGTGGGGTGATTCCGGCCGCCAATCCAACCTCGCCACCGCACCGCGTCGCCATCCCGGTGCCAGCCACTCCAGTTGAAAGGTCACCCGCCGGTCCGTGATTTCACGAATGCACTGTCCGCGCAACCACAGCCCCTCCATCGTCACGCCGTCGACGTCCAGGGCGCAAACGGCACGGAACTGGTCATCATGTGCGCCCCACCTTGCTGGTGTGGCAAGCCGCTTTGTCGCGGCGATCAGGTCTGGAAGGCGGTCGGGCATGACCCGTTCTTACATTATTTTTTGCGAATCAACCATCGTTAGCACCTCTTGGGCGGGTGGTGGTCCAGTGTCCAGCACAAAAAGAAGGCCCTCCCCCGTCGTCGGGAAGAGGGCCGCAAGTCACTTGGGGAAATGCGCGGCTGGATGCCGGCAATCATGCCGACGCCCAGGGGTATGGGCGCGGCATCTCAAACCCGGCCCCTCCGCATTCCAGTGGAAGGGCCGGGAAACTCACCTCACTCGGCGGCCTGCGCCACGGTCAGGTCCAGCCGCTTGGCGACGCCCTCGCCATAGGCGGGGTCGGCGGCCAGGAAATGCTTCAGCTGGCGCTGCTGGATGAACAGCGGGGCCTTGCCCAGGCTGCCGGCGATGTTGTCCATCAGGCGGGCTTGAGCCTCCGCGCCGATCAGGCGGAACAGGGTGCCGGCCTGGGCGTAGTCGTCGTTGCCGTCGCGGTGGTCATAGTGGGCGGCGTCGCCGCTGATGCGCAGCGGCGGTTCGCTCGGCACACCCGTCTGGGCCGGGCCGCCGAAGCTGTTCGGCTCGTAGTTCGGCCGGCCGCCTCCGTTGCCGTCCACCCGCATGGCGCCGTCGCGCTGATAGGTGTGGACCGGGCAGCCCTGCGGCTTGTTCACGGGGATCTGCGCGTAGTTGCCGCCCAACCGGTAACGATGGGCGTCGGCATAGGCGAACAGCCGGCCCTGCAGCATCTTGTCCGGGCTGAAGGAGATGCCGGGCACCACGCTGGCCGGGCTGAAGGCGGCCTGTTCGGTCTCGGCGAAGAAATTCTCCGGATTGCGGTTCAGCACCAGTTCGCCGATCTCAATCAGCGGATAGTCGGCATGCGGCCACACCTTGGTCAGGTCGAACGGGTTGATGCGGTAATCGTCGGCTTCCGATTCCGGCATGATCTGCACCGAGACGGTCCAGGCCGGGAAGTCGCCGTCCTCGATCGAGGCGTACAGGTCGCGGGTGGCGTGGTCGGGGTCGATGCCGGCCATCGCGGTCGCCTGCTCGGCGGTGAAGTTCTGGATGCCCTGGCGGGTCTTGAAATGGTACTTGGCCCAGAAGCGCTCGTTCGCCGCGTTGATCCACGAGAAGGTGTGGCTGCCGAAGCCGTCCATGTGGCGATGGCTGCGCGGCGTGCCGCGGTCGCTGAACAGGATGGTCAGCTGGTGCATCGTCTCCGGTGACAGCGAGAAGAAGTCCCACACGGCGGTGGGGTCCTTCAGGTTGGTGGCCGGGTTGCGCTTCTGGGTGTGGATGAAGTCGGGGAACTTCAGCGGATCGCGCAGGAAGAAGACCGGCGTGTTGTTGCCGACCAGATCGTAATTGCCCTCTTCTGTATAGAACTTCACCGCGAAGCCGCGCGGGTCGCGTTCGGCATCGGCGGAGCCCTTCTCGCCGCCGACGGTGGAGAAGCGCAGGAAGACGCCGGTTTCCTTGCCGACCGACGACAGGAAGGCGGCCTTGGTCCATCGCGTCACGTCGCGGGTGACGCGGAAGGTGCCGTAGGCGCCGGCGCCCTTGGCATGCACCACGCGTTCCGGAATGCGTTCGCGGTTGAAGTGGGCCAGCTTCTCGATCAGGTGGAAATCCTGCAGCAGCAGCGGACCGCGCGGCCCGGCGCTCAGCGAATTCTGGTTGTCGGGAACGGGCTGGCCGAAGCTGGTGGTCAGGGTGCTCATCCGGGTCATCCTCGTTGCGGCGGTGTCGCCTGAAGCGGCGTCATTGTCTCGCCCCTGGTTATCCGGCGTCTTGAACGATATATCCAAGACATAGAAGGAAATGCACCAATAGGCTTCACCTATGAATCTCTCCGGCTTGTCCCTGCGTGACCTGGAATATGTCGTCGCCGTCGCCGAGCTGCGCCATTTCGGCCGCGCCGCCGAACGCTGCGCCGTCAGCCAGCCGTCGCTGAGCGCCCAGATCCGCAAGCTGGAGGAGTCGCTCGGCCTGTCGCTGTTCGAACGCACCAGCCGCAAGGTCCTGCTGACCCCGCGCGGTGAGGCCATCGTGGCGCAAGCCCGCGTGGTGCTGGAGGAGGCGCGGCGGCTTCTGACGCTGGCCGACGGGTCGGACGGGGCGTTGACCGGCCGGCTGCGGCTGGCGGCGATCCACACGCTCGGTCCCTACCTGTTTCCGCACATCCTGCCGGCGCTACGTTCGACTTGGCCCGACCTGACCCTGATCCTGTCGGAAGGCCGCACCGACAGTTTGCTGGAGGAGCTGCGCGACGGCCGGCTCGATGCCGTGCTGCTGGCCCTGCCGGTGGAGGGCGACGGGCTGACGGCAGAACCGCTGTTCTTCGAGCCCTTCCTGCTCGCCCATCCCGCCGGCCACCGCCTCTGCGCCACGCCCGGCCTCTCGCTGAACGACCTCGACCCGGCGGAACTTCTGCTGCTGGAGGAGGGGCACTGCCTGCGCGATCAGGCGCTGGCCGCCTGCGGTCTCAGCGCGCGGGGCGGCGGCGTCCACGCCACAGGGCTGGAGACGCTGCGCCACATGGTGGCGGCCGGGGCCGGCTGCACGCTGATGCCGGTCCTGGCGGTCAAGGGGGCGGCCAAGGGGGAAGACAGCCGCGCCGCCACGGTCGGCGGGCTGGTGGAGTACCGTCCCTTCGACGGTCCGCGTCCGCCCGGCCGTGTCATCGGTCTGGTCTGGCGCGCCAGCGACCCGCGCGACCGTGGCCTGCGTCAACTGGCCGAACTGCTGCGCCGTGACCTGCCGGCCGGCACGGAGCCCGCCCTATCCCAAAGAGATGACTGACGGGGGGAAGGAACAAGCGCCCATCGGCCGGGTTGAAGGCTCGGCCCGCTCTCCTCACTGTTCAGGGGACGGGTGCGACTTTCGATACAGGCGGAGAAACGGGCGATCATGGCGAATATCCTGAAACAAGCGACACGGCTCGGTGAAGGATTGCCCTTTCCGCTGGGCGCGACATGGGATGGGCTCGGCGTCAACTTCGCGCTGTTTTCCGCCAACGCGACCAAGGTCGAACTGTGTCTGTTCGACGAAAACGGCGAGGAGGAGCTTGAACGCATCGAGCTTCCCGAATTCACCAACGAGATCTGGCACGGTTACCTACCGGACGCCCGCCCCGGCCTGCTCTACGGCTACCGCGTGTACGGCCCCTACGAGCCGGAGAACGGCCACCGCTTCAACCCGAACAAGCTTCTGCTCGACCCCTACGCCAAGGAGCTGGTCGGCGAGATCCGCTGGAACCCGGCCCATTTCGGCTATGTGATGGAATCGGGCGACGACCTGACCTATGACGAGCGCGACAGCGCGCCCTTCATGCCGAAATGCAAGGTGATCGACCCGGCCTTCACCTGGGGCCGCGACCACAAGCCCGGCACTGCCTGGGACCGCACCATCTTCTACGAAACCCATGTGAAGGGCTTCACCAAGCTGCACCCGGCGGTGCCCGACAGCCTGCGCGGCACCTATGGCGGCATGGCGGTGAAAGAGGTGGTCGACTACATCAAGTCGCTCGGCGTCACCTCGGTGGAGCTTCTGCCGGTCCATGCCTTCGTCCAGGACCAGCATCTGGTCGACAAGAACCTCGCCAATTATTGGGGCTACAACTCCATCGGCTTCTTCTCGCCGGAGCCGCGCTATGCCGCATCGGGCAACGCGATCAAGGAGTTCAAGGAGATGGTCGCCCATCTCCACAATGCCGGGCTGGAGGTGATCCTCGACGTCGTCTACAACCACACCGCCGAGGGCAACGAGCGTGGGCCGACCCTGTCCTTCAAGGGCATCGACAACGCCTCCTACTACCGCCTGATTCCGGACCAGCAGCGCTACTACATCAACGAGACGGGGACCGGGAACACCGTCAATCTCAGCCACCCGCGCGTGCTACAGATGGTCACCGACAGCCTGCGCTATTGGGCGACGGAGATGCATGTCGACGGCTTCCGTTTCGACCTCGCCACCATTCTGGGGCGCGAACCCTACGGCTTCGACGAGGGCGGCGGCTTCCTCGACAGCTGCCTGCAGGACCCGATCCTCAACAGCGTCAAGCTGATCGCCGAGCCGTGGGATTGCGGCCCCGGCGGCTATCAGGTCGGCAACTTCCCGCCGGGCTGGGCGGAGTGGAACGACCGTTACCGCGACACCGTCCGCGCCTTCTGGAAGGGCGACGAGGGCAAGCTGCCGGAGGTGGCGCCGCGGCTCTGCGGTTCGGCCGACCTCTTCAACAAGCGTGGGCGCAAGCCCTGGGCGAGCGTAAACTTCATCACCGCCCATGACGGATACACGCTGAACGACCTCGTGTCTTACAACGACAAACACAACGAGGCGAACGGCGAGGGCAACAACGACGGCCATTCCCACAATCTGTCCTGGAACCACGGGGTGGAAGGGCCGACCGACGATCCGGAGATCAAGGAACTGCGCGAACGGCAGAAGCGCAACATGCTGGCGACGCTGCTGCTGTCCCAGGGCTCTCCGATGCTGCTGGCCGGCGACGAGTTCGGCAACACCCAGCACGGCAACAACAACGCCTATTGCCAGGACAACGAGACGGCGTGGCTGAAGTGGGACGGCATTGACGAGGACGGGCAGGCTCTGATCGAGTTCGTCCGCCGCGTCGTCGCGGTTCGCCAGTCCTTCCCCATGCTGCGCCGCGGCCGTTTCCTGTCCGGCGAATACAATGCCGAGTTCGACGTGAAGGACGTCACCTGGCTGACCCCGGCCGGCGACGAGATGGACGAGAGCCATTGGCACGACGGCAATGCCCGTTGCCTGGGCATGCTGCTCGATGGCCGCGGGCAGGCCAGCGGCATCAAGCGCCCGGCGATGGACGCCACCCTGCTGCTGGTCATCAACGCCCACCATGACGTGGTGGAGTTCACCCTGCCGGAGGTGACCGGCGGCAGCGTCTGGCGCTGTCTGCTCGACACCAACCTGCCCGACCCCGACGAGGTGCCGCGCGTCAACACCGGCGAAGGCTACATCGTAACCGGCCGGTCGCTGCTGCTTCTGGCCCTGGAGCCGGAAGGCAAGACCTCCTTCGCGCTCCGCCGTGCCGCCCGCGCGCTCCGCAGTGTCGCCGAAAGCCCGACCGCGGTCTCGTCCTATGGCGAGGAGACCACGGAAGAGGAGAAGCCGGCGGTGCCGGTCGAGGTGAAGGAACCGGTGAAGGCCGAAGCGGTGGTGGAGACTGCGCCGGTGAAGGCCGAAGCGCCCGCGAAGAAATCCACCTGACCCGACACCAGATCTCCCTCTCCCGTCCCGGGAGAGGGGATCCTCCGGCCTCCGGATCCCCCGCCATGAAACTCTTCGAATGCCAGAACTGCCACCAGCCGCTCTATTTCGAGAACACGCTGTGCGAGCGCTGCGGGCACCGGCTCGGCTATCTGCCGGATGTGGGGACCCTGTCGGCACTCGACCCCACCGACCATGACGGGGTGTGGAGCGCGCTCGCTACCCCCGAACCGCTCTACAAATTCTGTGCGAATGCGGAACTTGACGCCTGCAACTGGATGCTGCCGGCCGACTCCGCCGACACCCACTGCGCCGCCTGCCGGCACAACCGCACCATCCCCGACCTGTCCGATACCGCCAACCTGACGCGCTGGCGCAAGCTGGAACTGGCGAAGCACCACCTGTTCTACACGCTAACCAACCTGAAGTTGCCGCTACAGACCCGGATCGACAATCCGGAGGAAGGTCTGGCCTTCGACTTCCTGTCCGACACCGTCGCCGCCGACGGCACGGTGACGCCGGTGCTGACCGGCCATGCCAACGGCCTGATCACCATCAACGTCGCCGAGGCCGACGATGCCGAGCGCGAGAAGCGCCGCACCGAGATGGGCGAACCCTACCGCACGCTGCTCGGCCATTTCCGCCACGAGATCGGCCATTACATCTGGGATCGGCTGGTGCGCGACGCCCCGGCGCTGTTGGAGCGCTTCCGCGCCCTGTTCGGCGACGAGCGGCAGGATTATGGCGAGGCGCTGAAGCGCCATTACGCCGACGGCGCGCCGGCCGACTGGCAGGCGAACTTCGTCAGCACCTATGCCACCGCCCACCCGTGGGAGGATTTCGCCGAGACCTGGGCGCATTACCTGCACATCGTCGACACGCTGGAAACCGCCCGCGCCTTCGGTCTGCGGGTTCGGCCACGCATCACCGAAGGGGCGGAACTGGAGGCGGAGGTCGACTTCAACCCCCACAAGGCCCGGCGGATCGAGGATCTGATCGACCTTTGGCTGCCGCTGACCTACGCGGTGAACAGCCTGAACCGCAGCATGGGCCAGCCGGACCTGTATCCCTTCATCCTGTCCGCCGCAGTGATCGAAAAGCTGGGCTTCATGAACGGGATGGTGCGGGGGCTGGAGGGACGTTAGGCTCCCTTTATTCCTGAGCCCCCACCACCGCCCGCACCCAGCGCACCGCGCGGTTGCGGCCGTCGCGCTTGGCCTTGTAGAGCGCGGCGTCGGCATGGCGCATCACCGTCGCCATGTCGCTGTCGTCCTCCGGCCAGGAGGCGATGCCGATGGAACAGCCGACCCGGACCGTCTCGCCGTTGAACGACACCGGCTCGTTGACGGCGGCGATGATGCGTGACGCCAGCTCCTCGGTGTCGGGAGCCGGGCGGTCGGCGCGGCGGGGAAGCACGGCGGCGAATTCGTCGCCGCCCAGCCGGGCGACCACGTCGTCGTCGCGGAAGATGCTTGCCAGCCGGCCGCCGATCTGGCGCAGCACGGCGTCGCCGGCATCGTGGCCCAGCCGGTCGTTCACCGGTTTGAAACCGTCCAGGTCGATGTACATCACCGTCGCCGATCCGCCGCCGCCGCCGGTCGACGCCTCGACATACTGTTCGAAGTAACGCCGGTTCGGCAGCGCGGTCAGCCGGTCCTCGTAGGCGATGTCCTCCAGCCGCATCAGGGCGACGTCCTTGTTGGTCAGGCTGTCCACCATCTCCCGCAGCGCCACCGACAGCCGGCGGATCTCCGCCGCACCGCCGACGTCGGGGATCGCCACGCCGCGCTCGCCCCTGCCGATGCGCTCGGCGGCGTCGGCGATGGCGCCCAGCGGCCGGGCGATGCGTCCGGCGGCGAACCAGCCGATGCAGCTGAACAGCAGGGCCAGCACCGCGCCGGACCCGATGATCGTCAGCCGCAGGCGGTCGGTTTCGGCATAGACGATGTCGGCCGGCTGGCGGGCGACGACGGTCCAGCCCAGCCCGGCGTAATCGTGCAGCCCCTTGCCGTGGGCCACGCCGGTGACATAGGTGACGCCGTCGGGCCAGACCTCGCTGCTCCAGCCGTCGCGCAGCTTGGCCGTCAACGTCGGCACCGGCAGGGGCTTGCCGACCGCCGAATCGGGACCAATCAGCACGGTGCCGTCGGCCGACAGGATATAGAGCGTCAGCCCCTTACGGTCGGACAAGGGCTCGATCAGCTGCCGGATCGAGGCGTGGGCCCACTCCCAGCTGTAATGGGCGGCCAGCACGCCGACCGTGGTGCCGTCGGCCTTCTGCAGCGGGGCCGACACGTCGACGAATTTCGGTGTTTCGCCCTTCAGGTACGGCACCTTGCCGTGCAGGGCCACCGCCTCGTGCACGTCGCCGACGAACAGGCCCTTCATGCCTTCCTGATGGACCGGGCGGCTGGCGATGTCGGCCCCCAGCAGCAGCCCGTTGGAGGCGGCCACCACCCGCCCGTCGGCGTTGGTCATGCCGATCCAGGCGATGGTCGGGTCGCGGCGCTTCAGCTCGTCGATGGTCGATTGCGCCACCGCCGGGTCCTTCAGCGCGTCGATCCGCGACAGCGCGGCGATCTGGTTGGCGCGCGCCCACATGGTCAGATCGAGCTGACGCGCCAGCGATTGCGCCAGCCCGGTCATCGAATTGCCGATCTCCTTCGCCAGCGCGTCCGCCGCGCCATTGCCGACGACCAGCCCCTTGACCAGAGTCGACCCGAGCAGCAGCACGGCCACGGTGACGGCCACGGTCATCCGCAGGCCGATGGCCCGGCGCGGAACACGGATGTTGGCGACGTGGTGTCCGGCGGTCCGGCCGCTTGGCTGTCCAAGGGGCGACATCGTGGCTAGATCCTTATCAAGCGGCGCCGGCCGGGCCGGGTGGGAGACGATCAGTGCAGACACTGTATCATCCCAGCCCTTTATAAAGGGTCAAGCGGAAGCGAAGCGGTGCATTTGCAATGTAAAAGGGAAAATTGCCAGGTTTCCGGCACGTCCCGGACGTACGTCAGCCAAAAAAGTTTGCGAAGCTGACTTTCAGCATATTGCGTAAAAGAGAAAAGGCCGCTAGCTATACAGCCGCGGCCCGAGTTTAGGGAGGAAACGCCTGAAAGGCGATCGAAACAACAAATAATGCTGCGTCGCCGAAAATCCAGCCCGATGTGGCTGGATTTTTCGTTTCAGCCGCAAGAATCTTCGCCAATATCGGTGTTGCCACGGCGGAAGGGGGATTCCCCAAACGGTTGGTTGCGCTATCATGTCAGCCCAACGAACCAGACAGCCGGGAAGACTCCTCATCATGAAACGGCGTGCGTTCCTCTCCAGCGCCGGTGTCGGCATTGCCGCCGCCGGAACCGCCGCGACCATCGCGGCTCCGGCCATCGCCCAGACCTCCCAGCCGGAGATCAAGTGGCGCATGGCGTCGAGCTATCCCAAGAGTCTCGACACCATCTATGGCGCGGCGGAGTTCATCGCCAAGCGGGTGTCCGACGCCACCGACGGCAAGTTCCAGATCCGCACCTTCGCGGCGGGCGAGATCGTCCCGGCGCTGCAGGTGCTGGACGCGGTGCAGAACGGCACGGTCGAGTGCGGCCAGTCGGCGGCCTATTTCTATGTCGGCAAGGATCCGACCTTCTGCTTCGACACCGCCATGCCCTTCGGCCTGAACACGCGCCAGCACATCGCCTGGATGATGCATGGCGGCGGTCTGGAGCTGATGCGGGAGGTGTTCAAGGATTACAACATCCACCACATCCCCGCCGGCAACACCGGCGCCCAGATGGGCGGCTGGTTCCGCAAGGAGATCAAGAGCCTGGAGGATCTGAAGGGCCTGAAGATGCGCATCGGCGGTCTGGTCGGCCAGATCCTGACGCCCTTCGGGCTGGTCCCGCAGCAGCTCGGCGGCGGCGACATCTATCCGGCGCTGGAGCGCGGCACCATCGACGCGGCGGAGTTCGTCGGCCCCTACGACGACGAGAAGCTGGGCTTCCACAAGGTCGCCAAATACTACTACTACCCCGGCTGGTGGGAGGGTTCGGCCCAGATCCCGCTGATGTTCAACATGCAAGCCTGGGAACAGCTGCCGAAATCCTACCAGACCATCCTGGAACAGGCCTGCTGGGAAGCCAACAGCTGGATGATCGCCAAGTACGACACGTTGAACGCCTCGGCGCTCAAGCGGCTGGTCGGCGGCGGCGCCGTGCTGCGCCCCTTCCCGCGCGACATGATGCAGGCCTGCGAGAAGGCGGCGTTCGAATTTTACGACAAGCTCGCCGCCAGCAACCCGCGCTTCAAGAAGGTCTATGACGGCTGGAAGCCCTTCCTGGAGCAGGAGCGGCTGTGGTTCCGCGTCGCCGAGAACGGCTTCGACAGTTTCGTCTACAGCCAGTCGGCGCAGCAGCGCTGAGGCGTGTCGCGGGGCGGGTCGCCTGCGGCGATTCGCCCCGCCTTTCGTTGAAAAGGCTGATTTTTTCAGATTCTTCTGTCCGCGATCGCGATCATTGGTCTTCTCAATCGCACGCGAATGGAGCACACTGCCGGTGTAAGCGTGGGCATTGCCTTCGCAGTTGCACAAAATTTCGGCAAAGCGTTGAATTGATCACGACATAGTCATTCCTCTTGTCTATTTTCTTAAACGCGTGGTACCGTCAGGGTCAGAAAGACGGACCGGACCGGGGTGGCGTACCCGGATCCAGGTCGCCTGTGACGGGAGCGGACGGATGGACGGCGGGATGATCGCGACGACAGATACCCTGGTGCGCTTTTCCGGGGTGCAGAAGACCTACGATGGCGAGCATCTCGTGGTGAAAAGCCTCGATCTCGACATTCGCAAGGGCGAATTCCTGACGCTGCTGGGGCCGTCGGGGTCGGGCAAGACCACCACGCTGATGATGCTGGCCGGGTTCGAGGTGCCGACCCATGGCGACATCTTCATCGGCGACCGGCCGATCAAGAACACGCCGCCGCACAAGCGCGACATCGGCATGGTCTTCCAGAACTACGCCCTGTTCCCCCACCTGACGATCGAGGAAAACGTCGCCTTCCCGCTGTCGGTGCGCGGCGTTCCGAAGGCGGAGGTGAAGGAGCGGGTTCGGGCCGCGCTCGACATGATCAAGCTCGGCAATCTCGCCGGCCGCCATCCCGGCCAGCTGTCGGGCGGCCAGCAGCAGCGCGTGGCGCTCGCCCGCGCCCTGGTCTTCAACCCGGCGCTGGTGCTGATGGACGAGCCGCTGGGCGCGCTCGACAAGCGCCTGCGCGAGCATATGCAGCTGGAGATCAAGCGCCTGCACGAGACGATGGGCCTGACCGTCGTCTACGTCACCCACGACCAGGGGGAGGCGCTGACGATGTCCGACCGCATCGCGGTCTTCAACGACGGCATCGTCCAGCAGATCGACCGGCCGGATGCGCTGTACGAGCGCCCGGTGAACAGCTTCGTCGCCAACTTCATCGGCGAGAACAATGTCCTGAGCGGCGTTGTCGAAAATATCGAACAGGGCTGGGCGCGGGTGAAGCTCGATGCCGGTGGGTCCGTGGTGGCGCAGGCGGTGAACATCGGCGGCGCCGGCAACCGTACCTCGCTGTCGCTCCGGCCGGAGCGCGTCGCCATCGAAACCGGTAACAGCGGCGACAGCGACATGAACCGGCTGCCGGCGACGCTGACCGACCTGATCTATCTCGGCGACCACACGCTGGCGGTGCTGAACACGCCGGCCAACCCGGAATTCATGGTCAAGCTGCCGGCCGGTTCCTATGCCGGTCTGGCGCCGGGCCAGGATGTCTACATCGCGTTCCGCCCGGAGGACTGCCGGGCGCTCGATCCGGTCTGAGGACGTGGTTCCTCAGCGCCAGGATGCCTTTCAGCAACAACAACCACGACGAATAAGGACGGGGAATCATGTCGAAGATTAAGGTGGCTCTCGGTTTCGCTGCGACCTTCACCGCCCTCACGGCCCTGGCTTCGGCCGCAAGCGCCCGCGACCTGACCGTCGTGTCGTGGGGCGGCGCCTATCAGGACGTCCAGAAGAAGGTGTATTTCGGTCCGTTCAAGGAGACCGGCACCCCGATGAACGACGAATCCTGGGACGGCGGCGTCGGCGTCCTGCGCGCCAAGGTCCAGGGCGGCGCCTCCACCTGGGACGTGGTCCAGGTCGAGAGCGAGGAGCTGGCGCTGGGCTGCGACGAGGGCCTGTACGAGAAGATCAACTACTCCAAGATCGGCGGCGAGGACATCTATCTGCCGGCCACGGTCAATCCCTGCGGCGTCGGCGCCATCGTCTATGACTTCGTCCTTGGCTACGACAAGGACAAGCTGAAGGACGCGCCGAAGAGCTGGGCCGATTTCTTCGACACCAAGAAGTTCCCGGGCAAGCGCGGCCTGCGCCAGGGCGCCAAGACCACGCTTGAGATCGCGCTGATGGCCGACGGCGTGGCCCCGGCCGACGTCTACAAGGTGCTGGGCACCGATGCCGGCATCGACCGCGCCTTCAAGAAGCTCGACACCATCAAGAACGACATCGTCTGGTGGAAGGCCGGCGCCCAGCCGCCGCAGCTGCTGGCCTCGGGCGAAGTGGCGATGACCTCGGTCTACAACGGCCGCATCGACGCCGCCAACAAGAACGAGAAGAAGAACTTCGGCATGGTGTGGAACGGCGCGCTCTACACCATCGACAGCTGGGTCATCCTGAAGGGCAGCCCGAACCAGGACGCCGCCTACAAGTTCCTGAACTTCGTCGGCAAGGCGGAGAACCAGGCCAAGCTGTCCGAAGGCATCGCCTACGGCACGTCGAACAAGAAGGCCCCGTCGCTGCTGCCGAAGGCCGTCCTGGCCGACCTGCCGACCGCGGATCACAACATGAAGAACGCGATCGAGATCAACACCGACTTCTGGCTGGAGAACATCGACCGCCTGACCGAACGCTTCAACAAGTGGGCGGCGAAGTAAGTACTTGTTTGTGATGTTTCCCTCTCCCGTCTCGGGAGAGGGAAGGGGCCCGTGCGGAGCACGGGAAGGGTGAGGGGCACTGCAAGAATCCCGAACCGCATGGTTCCTTGGATCACCCCTCACCCGGCGCCTTCGGCGCCACCCTCTCCCGGGGCGGGAGAGGGGATGGTGCACAAGTGCGCGAGCGCCTTTTGCGTCTTTCCAACAGGACAATGCCGATGACAGCCGCCTTCGTTGCCGGCGCCGACGTGCCGTTGAAGCGTCGATTGAAACGGGCCGAGCGGGCCCGGCAGTTCCGTGCGCTGGGCCTGGTGCTGCCGCTGCTGGCCTTCCTGCTGTTCACCTTCGTCGTGCCGCTCGCCGGCATGATCTGGAAGTCGGTGGACGACTGGGAGGTGCCGCAGGCGATGCCGCAGACTGTCGCGGCGCTGGAGCATTGGAACGGCCAGGGGCTGCCCGACGAGGCCGCCTTCGCCGCGCTCGCCGCCGATATCCGCACCGCGCACGATGCTGGCACGCTCGCCGTCGCCGCCAAGCGGCTGAACTACATCGTCAACGGCTATCGCACCACCCTGCTCTCCACCGGCCGCAAGCTGAAGGAGCAGCCGGCTCCCGGCACCGCCAAGGAGACGCTGATCGGCATGAACCCGGCCTGGGGCGAGCGCGAGAGCTGGACCGCGATCAAGAGCGCCAGCGGCCCGGTCACCAGCTATTACCTGCTGGCCGCGGTCGACCTGACCCGCAACGCCGACGGCGCCATCGTCCAGGCCCCGGCGGACCAGTCGATCTACCGCGAGGTCTTCGTCCGCACCTTCACCATCGGCTTCGGCGTCACGGCGCTCTGCCTGATCCTGGGCTTCCCGGTGGCCTATCTGCTGGCGAACCTGCCGACCGGCCGGTCGAACCTGCTGATGATCTTCGTGCTGCTGCCCTTCTGGACCTCGTTGCTGGTGCGCACCTGCGCCTGGATCGTGATCCTGCAGAGCGAGGGCATCGTCAACGGCTCCCTGGAGTGGCTGGGTGTCATCGACGAGCCGATGCGGCTGATCTACAACCGGTTCGGCGTCTACATGGCGATGACCCATGTGCTGCTGCCCTTCATGATCCTGCCGCTCTACAGCGTCATGCGCGGCATCTCGCCGGCCTACATGCGGGCCGCCGCCTCGCTCGGCGCGCCGCCGATGACCGCCTTCCTGCGCATTTACCTGCCGCAGACCATTCCGGGGATCGGCGCCGGCTGCCTGCTCGTCTTCATCCTGGCCATCGGCTACTACATCACGCCGGCGCTGGTCGGTGGGGCCGCCGACCAGATGATTTCGTCCTTCATCGCCTTCTACACCACGGAAACGGTCAACTGGGGCCTCGCCTCGGCGCTGGGTGCGGTTCTGCTGCTCTCCACGCTGGTGCTGGCGCTGGTCTACGGCAAGCTGGCGCTCGGCCGCCAGACGACGGGAGGTCTGAAGAATTGAGCGCGAACCATTCCCCCCAAACCGCCAGCCAGCGTTTCGCCTGGATCGCCACGATCGTCGCCTCCACGCTGGTGTTCATCTTCCTGATGGCGCCGATCCTGGCGATCGTGCCGCTGTCCTTCAGCTCCAGCACCTACCTGACCTATCCGCTGCCCGGCCTGTCGCTGCGCTGGTACGAGGAATTCCTCAATTCGGCGCGTTGGATGAATTCGCTGAAGAACAGCTTCATCATCGGCGTGTCGTCGGCCCTGTTGTCGATGGCGCTGGGCACGCTGGCCTCGCTGGGGTTGGCCCAGTGGAAGAGCAAGTGGAAGCCGCTGATTCTGGCCGTCGTGCTGTCGCCGATGGTGGTTCCGGTGGTCATCACCGCGGTCGGCGTCTATTTCTTCTTCGCGCCGCTGGGTCTGACCGGCAACTATCTCGGCCTGATCCTGGTGCACACCGCGCTGGCGACGCCCTTCGTCGTCATCACCGTGTCGGCGACTTTGCAGAGCTTCGACATGACGCTGGCGAAGGCTGCCGCCTCGCTGGGGGCGCCGCCGCTGCTGACCTTCCGCAAGGTGATCCTGCCGCTGATCCTGCCGGGTCTGGCGTCGGGCGCGCTGTTCGCCTTCGCCACCAGCTTCGACGAGGTGGTGACGGTGCTGTTCCTTGCGGGACCTGAGCAGCGCACCTTGCCGCGTGAGATGTTCAGCGGCATCCGCGAGAACATCAGCCCGACCATCACCGCGGTGGCGGTGGTGCTGACGGTGATCTCGGTCTTCATGCTGTCGACGCTGGAAATCCTGCGCCGGCGCAACGAGCGGCTGAAGGGGAATGTGGGCTAGGGGTTTTGCCCCTACCTAACCCTCCCCCTCTTCGAGGGAGAGGGGACTGCCGCCGCTCTGCCGGTCTACCCTCTCCCGCGAAGCGGGGGAGGGTAGGGGCCCGCGGCGCAGCCGTGGGAAGGGAGGGGGCACGACGCCCCCGCTCACAAATACGGCGGCGTGCAGGCGCTGATCAGCTCGCACTCTTCCTCGCCGATGTTGCGGAACCTGTGCGTCACGCGGCTGTCGAAGAAATAGGCATCGCCGGGGCCGAGCAGCTGCTTGCGGTCGCCCACGGTCAGTTCGATCTGACCTTTGATGACGATGCCGCCCTCTTCGCCCTCGTGCTGCAGCATGGTGCGGCCGGTGTCGGCGCCGGGAGCGTAGCGTTCGTGGAGGATCTGCAGGTTGCGGCTGCGCAGGTCGCCGACCTGCCGGAATGAAATCCGGCCGACGGTGCCTTTCAACTCATCGGCCAGTTCGATCAATTCGTCGCCCTTGAAGAAAATCTGCTCGGGCGGCGGCAGATCGTCGGAGGAGAAGAATTCGGCAAGAGTCATCGGGATGCCCTGAAGCACCTTGCGCAGCGACGATACCGACGGGCTGCTGCGGTTCTGCTCGATCAGGGAGATTGTGCCGTTGGTCACTCCGGCCCGCTGGGCGAGCGCCCGCTGCGACAGTCCATGCTGTTCGCGGATCTGCTTCAACCTTGCGCCGACGTCGAATTCCATCACCGGACTCCTGCTCCACATCCGTTAACGCAATAGCCCATTCGTGCAACCCCGTCATCAGAATATGAACAGCTAAACAGGGGTTGTTTAATTTATTAAACATGGTAGGCTTCTGTCCAAGGTCCAGGCCCCCGCGACGGAAATCCTTGATTGGCAAGGACATTTCCACCGGGCGCGGCCGGACGGTTCCACAATCTTCATGCAGGGCGGATCGAACATGCTGTCGCTGAACGACCAGGGCCTTCTCCGAACCAAGGGCTACGTGAACGGTGCGTGGCGCGCGGCCGATTCCGGGAAGAGCTTCCCGGTCACCAACCCCGCCACCGGCGCCGTCATCGCCGAAGTGTCCGACATGGGCGCCGCCGAGACGCGCGAGGCGATCGACGCCGCCAACGCCGCCCTGCCGGCGTGGAAGGCCAAGACCGCCAAGGAGCGCGCGGCCATCCTGCGCCGCTGGTACGACCTGATCCTCGCAGCCCAAGAGGATCTGGCCCAGCTGATGACCGCGGAGCAGGGCAAGCCGCTGACGGAATCGCGCGGCGAGGTGGTCTATGGCGCCTCCTTCATCGAGTGGTTCGCGGAGGAGGGCAAGCGCGCCTATGGCGACGTGATCCCGTCCTTCGCTGCCAACAAGCGCATCGTCGTCCTGAAGGAGGCCATCGGCGTCGTCGCGGCGATCACGCCGTGGAACTTCCCGAACGCGATGATCACCCGCAAATGCGCCCCGGCCTTGGCCGCCGGCTGCACCGTGGTGGTCAAGCCGGCCGAGGACACCCCGCTGTCGGCGCTGGCGCTGGCCGAGCTAGCGGAGCGCGCCGGCATGCCGGCCGGCGTCTTCAACATCGTCATGGGCCGCGACCCGGTCGCCATCGGCCATGAGCTGACCCACAGCCCGATCGTCCGCAAGGTCAGCTTCACCGGCTCGACCGAGGTCGGCAAGCTGCTGATGCGGCAGGCCGCCAGCACGGTCAAGAAGGTGTCGCTGGAACTCGGCGGCAACGCCCCCTTCATCGTCTTCGACGATGCCGACCTGGACGAGGCGGTCAAGGGCGCCATGGCGTCGAAGTACCGCAATGCCGGCCAGACCTGCGTCTGCGCCAACCGCCTGCTGGTCCAGGCCGGCGTCTATGACGCCTTCGCCGCCAAGCTGGCCGAGGCCGTGAAGGCGCTGAAGGTCGGCAACGGCGCCGAGGCCGGCGTGACCCAGGGTCCGCTGATCAACGCCGACGCCGTCGCCAAGGTGGAAGAGCTGATGGGCGATGCGTTGGAGAAGGGCGCCAAGGTCGCGCTTGGCGGCAAGCGCCACGCGCTGGGCGGCACCTTCTTCGAGCCGACCATCCTGACCGGCATCACCACCGAGATGCGCGTCGCCCGCGAGGAGATCTTCGGCCCGGTCGCCCCGCTGTTCAAGTTCGAGACGGAAGAGGACGCCATCCGCATGGCGAACGACACCGAGTTCGGTCTCGCCGCCTATTTCTACAGCCGCGACATCGGCCGCGTCTGGCGCGTGGCGGAAAAGCTGGAATACGGCATCGTCGGCATCAACGAAGGCATCATCTCCACCGAAGTGGCCCCCTTCGGCGGCGTCAAGGAGTCCGGCATCGGCCGCGAAGGCTCCAAGTACGGCCTCGATGATTTCATGGAAGTCAAATATCTCTGCGTCGGCCTCGGCGCCTGACCGTCGTCAAAGGAAAAGCGAAAATGAGCACCAATCAGTCCTTCGTCGCCCGTCGCGAGGCCGCCGTCTCCCGTGGCATTTCCGCCGGCATGCCCTTCTACATCGACCGCGCTGAGAACGCCGAGATGTGGGACATCGAGGGCAAGCGCTTCATCGACTTCGCCGGCGGCATCGCCGTGCTGAACACCGGCCACCGCCATCCGAAGGTGATGGAGGCGGTGAAGGCGCAGCTGGAGCGCTTCACCCACACCTGCGCGATGGTCACGCCCTATGACAGCTTCGTCGAGCTGGCGGAGAAGCTGAACGCGCTGGTCCCCGGCCCGACCCCGAAGAAGACCGCCTTCTTCACCACCGGCGCCGAGGCGGTCGAGAACGCCGTCAAGGTCGCCCGCGCCGCCACCGGTCGTCCGGGCGTGGTCGCCTTCTCCGGCGGCTTCCACGGCCGCACGCTGCTGACCATGGGCCTGACCGGCAAGGTCGTGCCCTACAAGGTCGGTTTCGGCCCGTTCCCGGCCGAGATCTTCCACGTGCCGTTCCCCAACGCCTACCGCGGCATCAGCGAGGCGGAGAGCCTGAAGGCGCTGGACAATCTGTTCAAGTCCGACGTCGATCCGGCCCGCGTCGCCGCGATCATCATCGAGCCGGTGCAGGGCGAGGGCGGCTTCAACATCGCCAGCCCGTCCTTCCTGCAGGCGATCCGCGCGGTCTGCGACAAGCACGGCATCGTCATGATCGTCGACGAAATCCAGACCGGCTTCGCCCGCACCGGCAAGATGTTCGCTGTCGAGCATGCCGGCATTGAGCCGGACCTGATCACGATGGCGAAGAGCCTGGCCGGCGGTTTCCCGCTGTCGGCGCTGACCGGCAAGGCGGCGCTGATGGATGCCCCGGTTCCGGGCGGCCTGGGCGGCACCTATGCCGGCAGCCCGCTGGCGACCACCGCCGCGCTGGCCGTCATCGACGTCATCGAGGAAGAGAAGCTGATCGAGCGTGCCGAGAAGCTTGGTGAGCGCATCGCCGGCCGCTTCCGCACCATGGCCCAGCGCAACAGCCTGTCGGTGATCGGCGACGTCCGCAACCTGGGCGCCATGGTCGCCATGGAACTGGTGACCGACCGCGAGACCAAGGAGCCGGCCGCCGACCTGACCAAGGCGCTGGTCGCCAAGGCGGCGGAAAAGGGCCTGATCCTGCTGTCCTGCGGCACCTACGCCAACGTCGTCCGCATCCTGGTCCCGCTGACCGCGTCGGATGCCCTGGTCGACGAAGGCATGGACATCATCGAGCGTTCGCTGGAAGAACTGGTGTCGGCGTAACGAGACTCCCTCTCCCGCCCCGGGAGAGGGAAGGGGCCCAAGCGCAGCTTGGGAAGGGTGAGGGGTGATTCTAGGATATGAAATCCATGTCCGGATCACCCCTCACCCTCCCGCCTTCGGCGGGGCCCTCCCTCTCCCGGGGCGGGAGAGGGCTATAAAAGACCAACAGGAGGAAGACCTTGGCCGGACCCTTGTCGCACATCCGGGTGCTGGAACTGTCGCGCGTGCTGGCCGGGCCGTGGTCGGCGCAGACGCTGGCCGATCTCGGCGCCGACGTGATCAAGGTGGAACGGCCGGGCGCCGGTGACGACACCCGTGCCTGGGGTCCGCCCTGGGCCGGCGACCAGTCGGCCTATTTCCTGTCGACCAACCGGGGCAAGCGCTCCATCACCATCGACTTCGAACGGCCGGAGGGCCAGGAGCTTGTCCGCAAGCTCGCCGCCCAGGCCGACGTTGTCATCGAGAATTTCAAGGTCGGCGGGCTGGTCAAATACGGCCTCGACTATGACAGCCTGAAGGCGGTGAACCCGCGGCTGGTCTACTGCTCGATCACCGGCTTCGGCCAGACCGGGCCGTACCGCAACCGCGCCGGCTACGACTTCATGATCCAGGGCATGGGCGGGCTGATGAGCATCACCGGCCAGCCGGATGGCGAGCCGGGCGGCGGCCCGGTCAAGGTCGGCGTCGCGGTGACCGACATCTTCACCGGCCTCTACGCCACCATCGGCATCATGGGCGCTCTCGCCCATCGCGACCGCACCGGCGAAGGGCAGCAGGTCGACCTCGCCCTGCTCGACGTGCAGGTGGCGGTGTTGGCGAATCAGGCGATGAACTGTCTGGTCGGCGGCAAGGCGCCGCAGCGGCTCGGCAACGCCCACCCCAACATCGTGCCCTATCAGGCCTTCGCCACCCGCGACGGCTACATCATCCTGGCGGTCGGCAACGACGGCCAGTTCGCCAAGTTCTGCACGGTCGCCGGCCGTCCCGATCTGGCGAAGGATGAGCGTTACGCCACCAACCCGGCCCGCGTCGCCAACCGCAAGGAGCTGGTGGCCCTGCTGGAGGAACTGATCCGCACCCGCGACAGCCACGACTGGCTGAGCGCGCTGGAGCAGGTCGGCGTGCCCTGCGGCCCGATCAACGACCTGACCGCGGTGTTCGAGGACCCGCAGGTGAAGGCCCGCAACATCCACCAGGATCTGCCGCACCCGACCCAGGGCAGCGTGCCGACGGTGGCGAGCCCGATCCGCTACAGCGGCACCCCGCTGGTGCACGACACCGCCCCGCCGACGCTGGGCCAGCACACCGACACGGTGCTGGCGGAGTCCCTCGGCCTGAGCGAGGCCGACATCGCGTCCTTGCGCGAGAAGGGCGTGATCTGACCGCCTGTAAGGTTTTAGGGACTTCACTCGACCGTCATCCCCGCGAAGGCGGGGAACCAGGAAACTCCGCAATGAAGCGGCTGAAACGGCTGGATTCCCGCCTTCGCGGGAATGACGGTCGATTGACGCTCGTGATGAGAACTGATGCGAAGCGGTTCAATATTGAAGCGTCTCTCAGCGAAGCTCATAAAAACTTGCGAACTCGGACCACAGGACTGGGGAGCCGGAAAGCGCCGACTTTCCGGCTCCATAATTAAGCACTGACCTCAGAACTCCGTCACCACCGTCACCCCGGTGCCCTCGAACCTGTCCATGTTCATCAGCGCGTCGATCGACTGCTCCAGCGTGATCGTACGGCCGACCAGCTTCTCCGGCGCCAGCTTGCCGGAGCGCATCATTTCCAGCATCGCTTCGTAGCGGTAAGCCTGCATGCCGTGGCTGCCAAGGATTTCCAACTCCTGGGCAATGACGCGGCTCATCGGGATGGAGGGCGTGCTGTTCTCGGCCAGCATCAAGCCGACCTGCACATGCTTGCCCCGCTTGCGCAGGTTGCTGATCGAGTTGAAGCAGGTGGTGGGGTGTCCCAGCGCGTCGAGCGAGACATGGGCGCCGCCGCGCGTGATCTCGATGACCGCTTCGGCGACCTCACCGATCTCCGACGCGTTCACCGTGGCGACCGCGCCGAGTGCGCGGGCCATGTCGAGCTTGTCCTCCGAAATGTCGATTGCGACGACATTGGCGCCCACCGCGTTGGCGATCATAATCGCCGATAGGCCGACGCCGCCGCAGCCGTGAACCGCCACCCACTGGCCGGCGGAGGTCTTGCCCTGGTCGACGACGGCGCGGAACGAGGTCACGAAGCGGCAGCCGAGGCTGGCGGCCGTGGTGAAGTCCATCGTCTCCGGCAACCGCACCAGATTGATGTCCGCCTGATGCAGGCCGACATATTGCGCGAATGACCCCCAATGGGTGAAGCCGGGCTGGAACTGCCGGTCGCAGACCTGATGATTGCCGGAATGGCATTCGGGACAGGCGCCGCAGCCGCCGACGAACGGGACCGTCACCCGGTCGCCGACCTTCCATTTCATCACATCCTTGCCGACCGCCTCGACGATGCCGGCCAGCTCATGGCCGGGCACATGGGGAAGCCGGATGTCGGTGTCATGGCCGACCCAGCCATGCCAGTCGCTGCGGCAAACCCCGGTCGCCATCACCTTGACGACGACGCCATGCGGCTCCGGCGTCGGATCGGGCACGGTCATGATTTGGGGCGGTGCGGAAAACGCCTCGTAGACCACCGCTTTCATCGGGATTCTCCTGCTGGATTTTTCCGGCATTCTACGGCGAAGCCGCTGAAATTGCCTTTCAATTGAAGATGGAGTATTCCGGAGATATGAAAGGGTCTTTCGAAAGCCCCCGCCATCTTGAAGGAATCTGCCGGTATGGAAGCGCTCGATAAAATGGATGCCATGATCGCGGACCGGCTGCAGCAGGATGGCCGGCTGTCCAACGCCAAGCTTGCCGAGCAGCTGGCGCTGAGCGAGGCATCCTGCTGGCGCCGTCAGAAACGTCTGGAGGACAGCGGGGTCATCAAGGGCTATCAGGCGGTGCTCGACCGCCGGAAGCTGGGCTTCGGCGTGATGGCCTTCGTGCAGATCGTCTGCACGCAGCATGGCGAGGAGGTGACCGCGGCGTTCGAGGCGGTCATCCAGGCCTGCCCCTATGTGCTGGGTTGCCACAACACCACCGGCGAGGCGGATTTTCTGCTGATCGTCGTCGCCCGCGATCTCGACGATTACAGCAAATTCGTCGACACGGTGCTGCGAAAGCTTCCGGGCGTCGCCAGCATCCGGTCCAACCTGTCCCTGCGGGAGATGAAGGCGACGAACCGGCTGCCCGTTCTGGCCGAGCCCTTCCGCTGACGGACCGGCCCCCGAAGCGGATGGAATTTTCGCATCGCTCCTGCCCGCCGGGCGGGGGTTGCGTTCGTCCGCCAATCCAGCAAAATCGCTGCCCGCCCAGGTCTCCGGCCTGCTCCTGCGGATCACGCCCTCAAACCAACCCCGGATCCCTTCCATGACCGCGGCCCCCGCGACCGACACCCGCCTCGGCATCCTGATGATGCTGGGCGGCATGACGCTGTTCACGCTGAACGACGCGCTCGGCAAATGGCTGGTGGCCGACCATCCGGTCGCCATGCTCATCGCGGTGCGCAGCCTGTTCGGTCTGGCGGTTCTGGCGCCGATGATCTGGCGCGACGGCTTCGCCGCGGTCTTCGCCGTCGACCGGCTGCCGCTGCACATCCTGCGCGTCGTCCTGATGACGGTGGATGTCGCCTGTTTCTACTGGGCGGTCGGCTATCTGCCCTTGGCCGACGTGATGACCATCTACATGTCGGCGCCGCTGATCGTCACCGCCCTGTCGGTGCTGGTCCTGCGGGAAAGCGTCGGCTGGCGCCGCTGGGTGGCGGTTCTTGTCGGTTTCGTCGGCGTCGTCATCGTGCTGAACCCGACCGGCCGCTTCGACCTGCTGCCGTCGCTGGTGGCGCTGGTCGGCGCCTTCATCTTCTCCAGCGGGGTGATCTCCACCCGCGTCCTGCGCTCCTCCTCCAGCCTGACGCTGGTCGGCAACCAGATGGTCGGCGGCATCCTGATCGGCGGTGCGGCGCTGCCCTGGTCGTGGCAGGCGCCGGGCTGGCTCGGCTTCTTCCTGCTGGGGCTGCTGGGCGTCTCGGCGCTGGCCGGCCACGCGATGATGAACCGCTCGCTGCAGCTCAGCCCGGCCGCGGTGGTGGTGCCGTTCCAGTATGTGTCGATCCTGTGGGCGGTGGTGCTCGACCTCGCCGTCTGGGGCACCGCGCCGACCGCCCGCATGGGGGTGGGGGCGGCGCTGATCATCGGCAGCGGCCTGTTCATCGTCTATCGCGAACAGCGCCTGAAGCGCGGCGTGGTGGCCGAAGGGGTGACGGAGGTGCCGTAAGGCGGCCCCTCACTCCCCGAAGAAGCGCGGCACCAGCCTGACCGTCAGCGGATCCAGCGGGCGCCAGCCATAGTCGCCGATGACGTCGTTGGCCTCCACCGGCCGCCGCCCGTCCGCCAGCGACCATGTGATGTGGTAGGTGGAGCCGTCCGGCCGGTCGCTGGTGCCGTCGATGGCGACGACCAGCGCCTGCACCCCCTCGCCGTCGTCGGCGCAGCCGATCACCTCGGCCAGCGTGGCGGTGGGCAGCGGGTCCTGCGGGCCGGCGCCGAACTGCAGCGTGACATGGTCGGCGACCAGCCGTTCATAGCGCGGCGGGACCTGGGCCAGCAGGCGGCCGCGTTCGTCGGCCGGCAGTTCCCACCCGGTGTATCCCGATCCCATCACCGCTTCCCCTAAGCCGAAAGGCGCCGGCACACTCACCGCCGGCCGCCGTTCATGATCCCGTCCATGATCTTATTCGCTTCCGCCGGCCCGGCAATCAGCTCGATCATGCGGATTGCGGTATAGCCGGTGCGGGCGTTGCCGGCGGGGCCGGCCAGTTCCTTCTGCGCCCGTTCGGTCAGCGAGGCGGTGGTCTTCTGCGTCATCTCGCGCAACTCGCCGCGCAGCCCCAGCGAATCGGCGATGGTCGCGCATTTGCGCAGCGCCCGCGCGTGGTTCTCCGCCTGGGCAAGCTGGGCCCGTCCCTCGCGGACGTCACCGCCGCCGTCCAGCGCGCCGATGGCCGAGACGATGCCGGCGTCGGCATCCTGCAGCACCTGGGTCTTCACCATTGAGTGGACGGAACTGCGGACCTGTTTCAGCCGCTGGTCGAACTCCTTGTTGCGGCTCTGCTCCATCGCCGCGCGGGTGGCGTCCAGGGTGGCGACGAGGTCGAGCGCCAGATCGGCCACCGCCATGCGATCCGCATTCCCGGCGCTCTGCCCCGCCCGCGAGCGGTCCTCGATCTGGGCGACGACCGTGCCGCTCAGCGACATGAACAGTGCGGCGCGGTCGGCCGATTTCTGCCCCAGATCCATGTCCCACAGGCCGCTCAACAGCACCGACGGGTTGGTCAGCCGCGACGCGGCCAGCAGCACGAAGATCTTCAGCGCATCCGGCCGGACGCGGGACAGCCGCCGGCCGATGGCCTGGATCGCCTCGATATGGTCGGCGTGCAGCTTCGGCACAGGCTTGGGCGACAGCGCCGCCTTCAGCTCCGCCACCTCGGACGCGATGGACAGGATGACGGCGATGTCGGCCAGCGCTCGCGTCCGGTTGGGGTTCATCCGCAGGTCCAGCGGCTCGCTGAAATGCCCGGCCACCGCCCCTTCGGCGATCTTCGCCACCGCCGCCGCGCATTCCGTCCAGAACGTTTCGCGCAGCGCCTTGTGCTCCGCCCCCTCCTCCAGGGCGGGGCGGTAGGCGCGCAGCCGGTCCTTGCCGATCTCCGCCTCGACCAGTGGCCACAGGCCGTTCATCAGCGACCGCTCGATCACGCTCAGCGGCACCGGGTCGGCCTTGCCCAGCGCTTCGAACAGATCCTCGAACGGGTCGCAGAACAGGCGCTTCAGGGTCGGCCGGCGGCTCAGCCGCAGCTCGACCAGCCGCGGGCGGATGACGGCGATGGTGCGCTGGATGTCGGGATGGTCGTTCATCTGTTCCAGCAGGCCGACGACCTGGCGGAACTTGGCCTCGTCGATGTCCATCAGCTTGTCGCCCAGCGCGACCAGATCCCTCATCTCCATGGTCAGGCCGCCTTCCCTTTGATCGTCTCGATCCGCATGACCAGATCGACGTCCAGCTGGCCGCTGCGCCAGTCGACATAGGCGCGCACGGAGCGCTTGTGGCTGGTGATCAGCTTGTCCGCCATCATCGACTGGTCGGCGCGGCCCTCGTCCTTCGGCAGCAGGGGGATGACGCGGAAGATGTCGTGGACGGCCATGTCCTGGCTGTGGCGGTCCTGTGTCTGCGCGTCGGTCCACAGCAGGATCAGGTATTCCCAGCCGTCGAGCAGCCAGGACAGCCGGCTCGACGCCTTGCGGATCAGCGCCCGCTTGGTCTCCCACTGGCGCAGCAGGGTCTCGAACGACGCCATCGCCTGATCGAGCTGGCCGATGACGTTGCGGGCATGGTTGACCGTATGCTCCGCCACCTCCGCGCAGAATCCGCCGATGGGGGCCGCTTCCGAGACATTGTCGGTCGCCCAGTCGGTCATGCTGTCGCGGAAGCCCTGCAGGTCGCGCATCAGCCGCCGCAGCCGGGCCGGCTTGGGCGAGCTTGCCAGCCCGATCGACTCCATCAGCACCGCCAGCTCGGCGATGCGGCCATACAGCTCGGTCGGCTCCAGCGCCAGACGCTGCGCCGCCTTCATCATCAGGTCGCGCGTCAGCTTCTGCCCCTCGGTGGAGGTCAGGCCGACCCGCAGGATCTCCGTCGATTCCAGCCCGACCGCCTTCAGCGCCTCGACGATCAGCTGGTAGTTGATGAGAAGCCGCTGCTCCTCGTCATCGTTCAGCGCCGCTTCGGCCGCCGCCACCGCACCGCCGCCGGCCAGCCCGCAGCGCGCCGCCTCCAGCACCGCCTTGCGGATGTCGTCGGGCGAACAGCCCTCGGCCTTGGCGATCAGCTCGTGCAGCATCCGGTCGTGCACCGTCATCGGGAAAGCCAGCGGCAGCGACTTCCACGGCACCACATAGACGCCGCGCCCCTCCGACAGGTTGGGCACCAGCACTTCCAGCTGGTCGCGGCTGTCCTTGCGCACACGGGTCTGGGCCAGCACCGGCGTGGTGAAGGCCACCGCGGCACCGCGTTCCTCGAAGGTGGACGGGGCGAAATTGGTAAGGGAACGCATCGTGTCTGCGGCCGTGGCTGCTGGAAATGGTGAAACCGGATGATCGGGTGATTACGGCGCCGCGATACTGAATTTTGCGTTAAATCCAATATAAGCACCAACGGAAATATATCACCTTTGGACAGTGTGCCCGGATCTCTCGCGGTACCCCCCGCCTGTGGCCTTCGCTGTTCCGTCCGCTCGTCCGTTGTCGAAGAAGGACGGTGCGCGGAGGGACGGCGGCATGGCGGCGGATGCGGGGGCAGCGGGGGCAGGATCGGTGTTCAAATGGATCGGCTACGGGCTGCTCGGCCTCGTCGGTCTCGTCGTCGTCGCGGTCGGCGCGGTGCTGCTGCTGTTCGACTGGAACGATGCCCGCGGCTTCGTCGCCCGCCATGCATCATCCGCGCTGAATCGCGAGGTCGCCATCGACGGCGACCTGCGCGTCCATCTCGGCAACCCGATCCGCATCCATCTCGAAGGGCTGCGCGTCGCCAATGCCGACTGGGCGCAGGACAAGACGATGGCGGAGATCAAGGTTCTCGACGCCACGCTGCGCCCCTGGCCGCTGCTGCGCGGCAACTGGGAACTGCCGGAACTGAAATTCCAGGGACCGAAGCTGATCCTGGAGAAGAACGAGAAGGGCGAGGCCAACTGGAACTTCGGCCCGCCCAACGCGGAGAAGGAGGTGGCGAAGCAGGCCGCGACACCCGACAACCGGGGCGACATCCCGGTGATCGAGCGGCTGGTGATCGCCGACGGCACCATCCGCTATCGCGACCCCACCAGCGACATCGACATCGACAACACCATCAACACCGCGACCGGCGGCAACGACGACGACACGGTGGAGTTGAAGGGCAAGGGCAGCTTCGCCGGCAAGCCCTTCACCCTGGCGGCGGCCGGCGGCTCGTTGCTGTACCTGCGCGACGACCCGAAGCCCTATCCGCTGAAGATCGATGCCGCGGTCGGCAAGACCAAGGGCCACATCGAAGGCTCCATCGCCGAACCGGTGAAGATGCAGGGCGTCGATCTGTCGGTGGCGCTCAGCGGTCCCGACATGGCGGAGATCTTCCCCATCGTCGGCATTCCGACGCCGAAGACCCGGCCCTATTCCATCGACGGCCATCTGTCGCGCGAGGGCGACCTCTGGGCCTTCCGCGACATGACGGGCAAGGTCGGCGAAAGCGATCTGTCCGGCGACCTGTCGGTCAAGACCGGCGGCGAACGGCCGCTGGTGAAGGCCGACCTCACCTCCAAACGGCTGGCGGCGCAGGATCTTGCCGGCCTGGTCGGCGCCTCCCCGCGCGGCAGCGACGATTATCCGACCCGCGGCAAGGACAAGGTAATCCCGGCCACGCCCATCCCGGTGGAAAAGCTGCGCAACACCGACATGGACGTCCGCCTGCGCGGCAAGCGGGTGGAGGCGCCCTTCGCGCCGCTCGACGATCTCGACATGAGGGTCCGGCTGAACGACGGCGATCTGCATTTCGACCCGCTGTCGCTGGGAATCGGCGGCGGGCGGATTGCCGGCGCGGTGCAGGTGGACAGCCGCCGCAAGGTGCCGGCGATGCGCACCAACCTGGACATCCGCGCCATGAAGCTGTCGACCTTCTTCAGCGAGACCGCGCTGGCCGGGCAGATCGGCGGCACGGTGGCCGGCCGCGTCCAGCTTGCCGGCACCGGCAAGACGGTGGCCGACCTGCTGGCGACCTCCGACGGCAAGATCGGCGTCGCGGTGGACGGCGGCCGGATCACCAGCCTCGCGGTCAAGGGGCTGAAGACCAACATCCTGGAAACGCTGGGCGTCGCCATTTCCGGGTCGAAGCCGATGCCCTTCAACTGCCTGGTCGGCAACATGTCGGTGGAGAACGGGATTGCCCAGGTCCAGGCGCTCGTGCTCGACACGCCGGAAACGCTGGTCACCGGCAAGGGGCGGATCAGCCTGCGCAACGAGGCGCTGGACCTGCGCATCGTCGGCGACGCCAAATCGCCGCAGGTCTTCGCCACCCATGTGCCGGTGCTGGTCGGCGGGACGCTGGGCAACCCCGACATCGGCGTCGATCCCACCGAGTCGGCAGCGCGTGGTGCGGCGGCGGTGGCGCTGGGCGTGCTGCTGACGCCGCTGGCCAGCGTGCTTCCCTTCCTTGACCCAGGCAGTGATGAGCAGCCACAGTGTGGCCGGCTGGTGCGGGATGCCCGCTCTCCCGAAAAGGGGGGGCAGGCTTCCGGCAAGTCGGGCAATGGCCGCGGGGAAGGGAAGGCGTCGGGATCGGCGCGCTGACCGGACGCCGATCCGCATCCATCCTGTCCGATCCGGCCATCGTGTAGGCCTGGAAGGACGCTGTCCCTGCCAATGACCATCGACCAGATGTTATCTTTCGGAATCATCGGCGCGGTGATCGCGCTGCTGATCTGGGACCGTCTGCGCTACGACCTCGTCGGCATGCTGGCGCTGCTGGCTTCGGTCGCGGCGGGCATCGTGCCGGCAAAGGAGGCCTTCCAGGGCTTCTCCGACGACATCGTCGTCATCGTCGGCTCCGCCCTGGTGGTCAGCGCCGCCGTCGGCCGGTCGGGCGTGGTGGAGGCGGCGATGCGCCCGCTGACCACGCGCATGACCAGCGTCTGGACCCAGGTGGCGGTGCTGGCCGGCGCGGTGACCATGCTGTCGGCCATCGTCAAGAACATCGGCGCGCTGGCCATCTTCATGCCCATCGCGCTGCAGGTGGCGCGGCGCACCGGCACGCCGGTGTCGATGCTGCTGATGCCGATGGCCTTCGGCTCGCTGCTGGGCGGCCTGATGACGCTGGTCGGCACCTCGCCCAACATCATCGTCTCGCGCGTCCGGGCGGAGATGACGGGCCAGCCCTTCCACATGTTCGATTTCACGCCGGTCGGGCTGGTGATCGCGGTGTTCGGCGTCGCCTTCCTGTCGATCGGCTACCGGCTTCTGCCGAAGGGCAGGGCGGCGGGGGCGGGGCCGGCCTTCAACATCGACGATTACACGGCGGAGGCGCGGCTGCCCCCCGGGTCGCAGTTCGTCGGCCGCACCGTGGCGGAGCTGGAGCATTTCGGCGAAGGCGAGGTGACCATCGCCGCCATCGTGCGCGAGAACTACCGCCGCTACGTGCCGTCCGCCCATTGGGTGCTGTTCGCCGGCGACATCCTGGTGCTGGAGGGCGACACCACGGCGCTGGCCGAACTGGTCAAGCGCGCCGGCCTGCGCATGATGCACGACAAGGACCAGGAGGGGGTCGAGCACGAGGACGACATCGCCGTGGTCGAGGCGGTGGTGGAGCAACGCTCCGCCATGATCGGCCACAGCATCGAGGAGGTGAACCTGCGCGAGCGCTTCGGCGCCAACCTGCTGGCGATCAGCCGGCGCGGCCGTCCGATCCGCCAGCGCCTGCGCCGTGTCCGCCTGCAGTCGGGCGATCTGGTGGTGCTGCAATGCCGTCAGGCCGCCGTGGCCGACACGCTGGCCGAGCTGGGCTGCCTGCCGCTGGCCGAACGCAACCTCGCCATCGGCCGCACGCCGAAACGGGCGGCGGCGGTGGCGGTGCTGGGCCTGACCATCATCCTGGTCGCCAGCGGGCTGGTGCCCGTCGCCATCGGCTTCTTCGGGGCGGCGGTGGCGATGACCGCGCTGAAGGTGGTCAGCCTGCGCGAGGCGTATGAGGCCATCGAATGGCCGATCCTGGTCCTGCTGGGATCGCTGATCCCGGTCAGCGAGACCTTGCGCACCACCGGCGGGACCGAGCTGATCGCCGGCTTCCTGTCGGACGCGTCGCAGGGGCTGCCGCCCATCGGCTCGCTCGCCATGATGATGGTGGCGGCGATGGCGGTGACGCCCTTCCTGAACAATGCCGCCACCGTGTTGGTGATGGCGCCGATCGGCGCCAGCCTCGCCACCCATCTGGGGCTCAGGCCCGACGCCTTCCTGATGGCGGTGGCGATCGGGGCGGGCTGCGACTTCCTCACCCCCATCGGGCACCAGTGCAACACGCTGGTGATGGGGCCGGGCGGCTATCGTTTCGGCGACTATTGGCGGCTCGGCCTGCCGCTGTCGATCATGGTGGTGGTGATCGGCACCGCCGCCATCGCCCTGTTCTGGCCGCTGGTGCCGCGCTGAAAATCAGGTCCGATCACGACATTGTGTAACCTACGGGCAGTTCCGTCTTCCCTCCGTCTGGTGTAGGCTTCTCCCCAGGGCTAGAGCCTGACAGGAGGCGGAGATGTCGGTTTGGCGCCGCTATCTGGTAAAGGACGTGACCGGCCGGCTGGTCGATCTGCCGAGCAGCCTGCTTGACCGGGCCGATGACGGCACGGCGCCGCTGCCGCATTTCGCCGGCCGCTGCGTGGAGATGGTGGCGGCGGTGATCGTCGGCGACCGCAAGACCCACGCCCGCGTCACCGAACTGGCCTTCACCAAGCTCTATTTCGACCAGATGGGCTATGTCGACGCCGCCAAGCGCGAGCGGATGATCCGCCTGATGCTGGAAAGCTGCGCCGACCGCCGCTGCCGCCCGCCGCGCCAGGACGTTCCTCAGGACAATTGCGCCCAGCTGTCCCGCCGCGCCGTCGCCGCCCGTGACCAGCTGATCCGCGAATTCGGCTGGGAGCCGAAACCGGCGGAACGCGACGCCGCCCTCAGCCGCCTCGACCCCGCCCGCCTGCGAAGTGCGCCGCCGGAACCGGCGCGCACGCTGCATTGAGGGTCGCCCATACCGGCCCCGGGAAAGGGAGCCGGTTTCCGCAAAGGAGTGGCCCCCCTTTTCGACCCGCCCCTCCCGACCCATATGCAGGCGTACGCAAAGCATGGAGCCTGGCGAACCGCAGATGAGTCCTCCCGATACCGCCCAGACGCTGTCTTTCGCGCGTGTGCGTCAGCTGGCCCTGATCGGCGCCGGATGCACCATCATCCTGCTCGGCGTTCTGCTCGCCCCCTTGCCCGGTCCGGGCGGGCTGCCGGTGATGCTGCTGGGCGGCGTGCTGGTGCTGCGCAACTCCGCCGACGCCCGCCGCCTGTTCGTGCGGTCCAAGCGCCGCTATCCCCGCATGTTCAGCCCGGTCGAGCGCATCCGCCACAAGCTGCGTGCCCGCCGCCTGCGCAAGATGCACGGCGGCTGATTGCACGGCGGCTGATCCGCCCGCGCCTGTCGGGCGGGCGGACTGCCGGACGATGCTTGCGCTGCCCCTTGTTACGGAGCCGGCAGGGCCGGAACGCCGTCCTTCCACTGGTCCCAGTGGCCGACGATGTGGTCGACCATGCGTGACCCGACGAGTTCCACATTCTCGACCGTTTCGGCGAAGCCGCCGGCAGTCTCGCCGGGTTTCGGGTCCAGATGCTGGAGCGTGGTCTCGTTCGGGTTGCCCTGGTCGAAATTGACGGCGCCGCGCAGGCTCATCACCCGGTCGGAGCCCTGCAGCCGCTTGATGACCAGCGTGATTGCCGCCGCCTCCATCTCGGTGATGACATAGTCGTCCGCACCGTAGAGCTTGGCGATGTACTGCGCCTGGGCCGACATGCCGGGACCGTGGAAGAAAGTATCGCCGGTCATGTGCGTGCCGGTGCCTACAAAAGGAGCACGCTGCGCGGTTTCCTGCGGATAGCGCTTGCGGTAGGCACGGGCGGAGTCGCTGTCCTTCAGCGGCGTGTCGGCGGTCAGGCGCATGGCCCAAGACACCAGCGCCGGGTTCATCGGGAACAGCCGCACCGCCTCATAGCCCTTGCGCGGCATGAAGGTCGGCTCGCCCGGCTTGCCTTCCTCCGGTGCCCAGCGGTGGCCCAGATCATAGTCGACCACCCAGGTCGCCCAGTTCACTTCGCCGATGGTGCCGCGTGACGGCGGGGTGCCGGCCACGCCGGTGACCAGAAAATAGGCTTGCGACAGGTCGAGCTGCGGATTCAGCAGGATCGCCTGCATCGAGGCGGAGGAACTGACCTTGCCCATGCCCAGCACCGACCCGCATACGCCGTCGGCGTTGCAGTAGACCGGATTCAGCGCGCCCTTCACCGTGATGGGCTCGGCCGTTTGCCAGTAGCGTTCGTACCAGTGTTGGAACTCGCCGGCGCGGTCCCCGGTGTTCTTGCCGATCTCGAACATCGAGCCGACGAACACCTTGACCTTGATCGGCTCCGCGGCCTGCAGGGAACCAGTCAGCCCGAACAGGAGCAGAGCCGACAAGGCGGCGCCGCGGCAGCGGGAGAACAATGACATCGGACCTTCACTCCTTGGGACAAAAAACGTACCTGAGTATGCAACGTCCATACCATGGCCGTCTCGGTCGCTTCATACGGCTCAGCAAGATTCGTTGGTCTCTCACCGGTCGCCCTGCCGCGCGCCCGCGGTCTGCCTTGCGGAAGCGGGCACTGGACAGCGTCGCCCCGCAGCAGCCATCTTGTGCGTCCGTTCGCATGAGGAGGTATTCCGGTGAAGTCGGGCAACGCGCTCCTGTCCAGCTATGGCACCACCATTTTCGAGGTCATGTCCCGCCTGTCGGAGGAGCATGGCGCGATCAACCTGGGCCAGGGGTTCCCCGACGACCGCGGGCCGGCCGACGTGCTGCAGACCGCGGCCGACGCGATCCTCAACGGGTGGAACCAGTATCCGTCGATGATGGGCACCCCCGAGCTGCGTCAGGCTCTGGCCGCCCATGCCGGCCGCTTCTACGGGCTCGACGTCGACTGGAAGACCGAGACGATGGTCACCTCCGGTGCGACCGAGGCGCTGACCGCCTGCCTGCTCGGCCTGATCAATCCGGGCGACGAGGTGGTGCTGTTCCAGCCGATGTACGACAGCTACCTGCCGATCGTCCGGTTGGCCGGCGGCGTTCCGCGCTTCGTCTCGCTGAAGGCGCCGGACTGGAGCTTCAGCCGCGCCGACCTGGAGGCCGCCTTCTCCCCCCGCACCAAGCTGGTGCTGATCAACGACCCGCTGAACCCTGCCGCCAAGGTGTTCGACCGGGCGGAGCTGGAGTTGATCGCCGAGTTCGTTCAGCGCCACGACGCGCTGGCCGTTTGCGACGAGGTGTACGAACACATCGTCTTCGACGGCCGCCGCCACATCCCGCTGATGACCCTGCCGGGCATGCGCGACCGCTGCCTGAAGATCGGCTCGGCCGGCAAGACCTTCTCGCTGACCGGCTGGAAGGTCGGCTATGTCACCGCCGCCCCGCATCTGCTGCAGCCGGTGGCGAAGGCCCACCAGTTCCTGACCTTCACCACCCCGCCGAACCTGCAGGCCGCCGTCGCCTTTGGGCTTGGCAAGGAGGAGGGCTATTTCACCGGGCTCGCCGCCGGGCTGCAGGCCAAGCGTGATCGGCTGTCGGCCGGCCTCGCCGCGGTCGGCTTCGACGTGCTGCCCAGCGCCGGCACCTATTTCGTCGCCGCCGACATTTCCCGCTTCGGATTCGACGGCGACGATCAGGCCTTCTGCCGCTGGCTGGTGGCCGAGGCGAAGGTCGCGGCCATCCCCGTCAGCGCCTTTTTCGTGGAGAATGCGCCGACCAATGTCGTGCGCTTCTGCTTCTCCAAGAAGGACGAAGTGCTCGACACCGCCATCGAGCGGCTGCGGAATCGTTTCGTGTCTCGATAGAACTTCGTACATATCAATATTTCATAGGCCAACTGTTCGGATATTTGACAAGTCTTAACCGATCGGCGCGATGATCGGCTCCACCCCCACCGATCTCCGCCGAAGGCGCGGGCCGGTGCGGGGGCCGGTGGAACGGCGGAGCGCAGGTCATGCCACGACTCCCGACCTTTCGGTTCCCCTCTCTCAGGACGCCGTCCTTCCGGGCCCCATCTTTCCGGATTGGCGTCCTGACGGCGGCTGCCCTGGCCATTGCCGGAGTGTGGGTCGGCTACGTCGTGATGGCCGCCTCGATGCTGGAAACCCAGACGCGGGATGCGCTGGCGAATGCCGAGGCGACGGCGCGCGCCTATGAAAGCAGCACCAGCCGCACCCTGCACGATGTCGACACCACGCTCCGCTCCTTCGCCGAGCGTTATGCCGATGGCGGGCTGGCCCGTGCCCGCCGCATCATCGACGACGGGCTCTATGACACCGCCCTGATCCATTACGTCTCGGTCTTCGGCCCCGACGGCGCCCAACTCTTCCGCAGCCAGGGAAGCGGTCCCCCCGAAAAGCTGGAGGACGAGGCCCTGTTCGCCTATCACCGGATGGAGGGTCGGGACCGGATGACGGTCGGTCCGCCCTCCGCCGGATCGGCGGCCGGCCGGCCGCTGCTGCGCCTGTCCCGCCGGTTGAACGATGCGGCCGGCGGCTTCGCCGGGGTGGTGGTTGCCAACGTCGATCCCAGCTTTCTCTCGGGCTTCTACCGGCAGGCCGATGTCGGCCGGAACGGGGTGGTGACCCTGGTCGGGCTGGACCGGATCATCCGCGCCCGCGGCTCCAAGGACGGGCACGACGCCATCGGGCTGTCCATTTCCGGCTCGGCCCTGTGGGAGGCGGCGCGGCGGTCGCCGACCGGTATCTACTGGCAGGACAGCATCGCCGACGGCTTCCGGCGCGCCTACGCCTACCGGCCGGTGGAAGGCTATCCGCTGATCCTCAGCGTCGGCATCGCCGTGACCGACCTCGAGGCCGCGGTCGCCGGCTTCCGCAGGCAGATGCGGATCATCGCCGTCCTGCTCAGCGTCTCGGTCCTGCTGGTCGCCGCCCTGCTGCTGGTCCAGCACCGCAACGCCGAACGGCTGGCGGCGGCGCTGGCGGTCAACCGCGATTTCCTGGCCCGCGTCAGCCACGAACTGCGGACGCCGCTGAACGCCATCATCGGCTTTTCCGAGATCATCAAGGACCGGATGTTCGGGCCGGACGCCGGCGACCGCTATGCCGACTATGCCGGCGACATCCACGCTTCCGGCCAGCATCTGCTGACGCTGATCGACGACATCCTCGATCTGTCGCGGCTCCAGGCCGGCAAATTCGCCCTGCTGATGGAGGATGTCGACCCCGTCGCAGCCGCCGAATGGGCCATCCGCATCGTCACCCCCCAGGCGGAGCAGAAGTCGATCCGGCTGGAGATCAACCGCCCGCCGACCCCGACCCCGGTGCGTGCGGACGAGCGGGCCCTGAAGCAGATGCTGCTGAACCTGCTGGGCAACGCCCTGAAATTCACCCCGGAGAACGGGCGCGTGCTGGTCAGCATCGGGCGCGGGGTCCATGGCCGCTGCATCGTCCGCGTCACCGACAACGGCATCGGCATGACGGCGGAGGAACTGCGCCAGGCCTCCATCCCCTTCGGCCAGACCTCCGCCCTCACCACCCATCCCGGCCGCGGCACCGGTCTCGGCCTGCCCATCGTCAAGTCGCTGATCGAGGCGCATGGCGGCAGCCTCCGCATCGACAGCCGCCCCGGCCAGGGCAGCCAGATCACCCTGGAATTCGCGGCCTGATCCACAGGTACGTTGCCGATCCGGCCCGCAACCAGGGCGATCTTCGCGGCGGTGCCGCAAAGCCATGGCGAAACCCCCGCCGCTTGGGCATACTCCGCGCCGGTTTTGTCCAGGTCCGAGCCGACGCCAGGGCTGTCCCCGGCCGCGTGCTTCCGGACCCACCCGCGGAATTGGGGCCTGTCCAGAATGTTGCGTGCGCTGGCGCGTGTCTGTGCCGTTCTTGTCGCGTGCTCCGGCACGTTCACCGCATCCCAGACCCTCGCCGCCGATCCCCCGGCCGAGCCGGTGCCCTTCGGCGTGTCCAGCGTCGAGGTGGTGGCGGAGCGCGATACGCCGCAGGCCTGCTTCACCTTCACCGACCGGCTGGAGCGTTCGCGCGCCGTCAACTACCGCGACTATGTGGCGGTGGAGCCGGCGGTGGACGGCGCCGCCATCGCCCGCGACCGCACGCTCTGCGTGGAGGGGCTGCACCATGGCGAGACCTACCGCGTCACGCTGAAGGACGGGCTTCCCGGCGCCGACGGCAAGCGGCTGCCGGCGGCCGACACCCGCGAGGTGCAGGTGCCCAACCGCAAGCCTTCGCTCGCCTTCCGCGGCGCCGGCTACATCTTGCCGCGCGTGGGGTCGGACGGCCTGCCGCTGCGCTCGATCAACCTGGACCGGGCGAAGCTGCAGGTGCTGCGCATCGCCGACCGCGCGCTGGTCGAGAAGATCTATTTCGGCCGCATCACCCAGCAGATGACCGATTACGACATCGGCGAGATCTTGGACAAGTCGGGCCAGGAGGTGTGGCGCGGCGAGATCGGCATCGGCAACCAGCCGAACCGCACCGTCACCACCGCCTTCCCGATCGACGCCGTGCTGGGCAAGCTGGAGCCGGGCGTCTACGTCGCGGTTGCCGGCGCGGACGAAATCAAGCCGGGCGGCTGGGACCGCAAGGCGACCCAGTGGTTCGTCGTCTCCGACCTCGGCCTCAACACCATCCTCGGCGAGGATTCGCTGGTGGTCTTCGCCCGTTCCGTCCAGAGCGCCGCGCCGGCCGCCGGGGTGGAGCTGCGTCTGGTCGCCCGCAACGGCACCGAGCTGGGCCGCGTCCAGACCGGCGAGGATGGGCTGGGCCGCTTCGACCTCGCGGCCCTGCGCGCCGCCGGGACGGAGCCGGTGCAGGCGCTGTTCGCCGCGCGCGGCGACGGCGACTTCGCCGTTCTGGACCTGACTGCCGGCGGAGCCCCGCCGGCCGACACGCCGGACAAGCCCGCCACCGTCGTCCGCCCGGCGGCCAATGGCCTCGACGCCTATCTCTACACCGAGCGCGGCATCTACCGGCCGGGCGAGACGGTGCAGCTGACCGCGCTGCTGCGCGACGCCGACCTGAACCCGCCGCCGGCCGGCAAGCAGCTGACCATCCGCGTCCTGCGCCCCGACGGTTTCGAGGTGGAGCGGCGCGGCCTGACCGACAGCGGGGCCGGCGGCTATGCCACCCGCATCGACCTGCCGATGAACGCCTATCCCGGCAACTGGATCGTCACCGCCCATGCCGAGCCGGACGGCCCGGCCATCGGCAAGGCCGAGTTCCTGCTGGAGGATTTCGTGCCGCCGCGGCTGGACGTGGCGCTCGCCTCCCCGACGACGGTGCTGGCGTCCGACGGCGAGGCCGACATCGCGCTCGACAGCCACTATCTTTATGGCGCGCCGGCTTCCGGCCTGCCGGGCGAACTGACGGTGACGCTGCGCGCCGCCGCCAACCCCTATCCCAACCTGCCGGGCTATCATTTCGGTCTGGTGCAGGAGGACGTGAAGCCGGCCCGCGCCGACCTGCCGGGCTTCATCACCGATTCCAACGGTTCGGCCCGCCTGAAGGTCAAGCTTCCGCGCCCGCCCGACAGCACCCGCCCGCTGGAGGCGGTGGTGCGCGCCACCCTGTTCGACCTCGGCGGCCGTCCGGTCGGCCGCGACTTCGTGCTGCCGGTGCGCCACCAGTCCTTCGCCATCGGCATCAAGCCGCGCTTCGAAGGCGACGGCGTGCCGGAGGGGGCGACCGCCGGCTTCGACGTCATCGCCGTCGGTCCGGATGGCAAGCCGACCGACCACCCCGACCTCTCCTACGAGCTGTTCGAGGAGGAGTATGATTACTCCTGGTACGAGGCCAACGGCCGCTGGGACTACAAGGTCACGGTGAAGGACCAGCGGGTGACCGGCGGTTCGCTGTCGGCCCAGGCCGGCGCGCCCGTCCCGGTCGAAACCCCGGTGACCGCCGGCCGTTACCGGCTGGAGGTGTTCGATCCCAAGACCGGCGTCGCCAGCAGCTTCCGCTTCGCCGCCGGCTGGTGGATGACCCCGACCGCCGGCGAGCGGCCGGATTCCGTCGACGTCTCGGTGATGATGCCGGCCTACCGCGCCGGCGAAAGCGCCTGGGTCTTCGTCAAGCCGCCCTATGACAGTCAGGTTCTGGTCGCCGTGGCCGACCGCGGCGTCTCCTATGCCGTCACCCGCGCCATCGGCACTCAGGGCGCGTTCCTGGAAATCCCGGTCGGGCAGGGCTGGACCAGCGGCGCCCATGTGCTGGCGACCGCCTTCGCCACCTCCGACCCGCAGTCGAAGAAGCCGCCGCGCCGCGCCGTCGGCCTCGCGTGGCTGGCGATGGACAAGGCCCCGCGGACCCTCGACGTCCGCCTCTCCGCCCCGGCGGAGACGGAGCCGCGCCGCGCCATGACCGCCGACATCACGGTGGACGGCGTCGCCGAGGGCAAGCAGGCCTTCGTCACGCTCGCCGCCGTCGACGAATCGGTGATGCAGCTGACCGACCAGCCCTCGCCCGATCCGGCCCGCCATTATCTGCGCAAACGTCCGCTCAGGGTGGAACTGCGCGACTCCTACGGCCGCCTGATCGATCCGGCCAGCCTGGACGCCGCCCGTCCGCCGGCCCAGCCGACGCCGCGCCTGCGCCAGATCGCCGGGCTGGTACCGCCCAAGTCGGAACGGGTGGTCTCGCTCTATTCCGGCATCCAGACCGTCGGGGCCGACGGCAAGATCGCCATTCCCTTCGATCTTCCCGACTTCCAGGGCCGCCTGCGCCTGATGGCCGTCGCCTGGAGCGAGGGGCGGATCGGCCATGCCGAAAGCCAGATGCTGGTCCGCGATCCGGTCGTCGCCGACGCCGTGCTGCCGCGCTTCCTCGCACCCGGCGACTCGGCGCAGGTCCTGCTGTCGCTCGACAACCTGAATGGCCCGTCCGGCGATTACACCATGACCCTGACCGCGGAGGGCGCCGTCGCCATCGCCCAGTCGGAGTCCGGCAACGAACTGGCCGTTCCGAAGCTGGCGCGCGGCAAGCGGGCGACCGCCGGCCGGGTGCTGACCGCCACCGGGGTCGGATCGGGCCATGTCACGCTCGATGTCACCGGTCCGGAGGGCGTCCGCGTCACCCGCCGCTGGGACGTGACCGTCCGCCCGGCCACGCCGCCGGTGTCGCGCCGCAACACCGCCGCGCTGCCGACCGACAAGAGCCTGACCATTCCCGCCGACATCACCGCCGGCCTGCGACCGGAAACCCTCTCGGTCGGCGCGGTCGTCGCACCCCTGCCGGACCTCGACGTGGCGGGTCTTCTCTTCGCGCTCGACCGCGCGGCAGCGGGCGGGGCGGAGCAGACCGCCAGCCGCATCCTGCCGCTGCTGTCGATGAGCGACGTCGCCGCCGGCCTCGGTATCGCGCCGGAGGACCGCATCAAGGCCCGTGTCCAACGCAGCGTCGACCGGCTGCTGACCTTCCAGAGAATTGACGGCGCCTTCGCCGCTTGGTCGCCGAAGGGGGAACTCGATCCCTGGCTGACCGCCTACGCCGTCGATGTGCTGGGCCGTGCCAAGGCGGCCGGCTACCGCGTCCCCGACCAGCCCTATCGCAAGGGTCTGGACTGGCTGAAGCAGGCCATCGACAACGCCTGGGTCGAGACCGCCGACCTGCCGGGCCGCGCCTATGCGCTCTATGTGCTGGCGCGGGCGAAGATGATCGATGCCGGCGCCGTGCGCTATTTCCGCGAGAACTATTGGGACCGGCTGCAGACTGACTTCGGCCGGGCGCAGGTCGCCGCCGCCACCGCCGTGCTGGGCGACCAGCCGGGGGCGACGGAGGCCTTCTCCAAGCTGACCGGCGCGCGCATGGTCACCGCCAGCCTGCGCGACCAGGGTTCCTCCCTGCGCGACGAGGCCGGCGTGGTGGTGCTGATGGCCGAAAGCGGGGCGGTGGACCGTGACCGCATCTTCCAGGCGGCTGACCGGGTGGCCAAGACCTTCGCCGCCGTCCGCACCACGAACCCGCAGGAACAGGCCTGGCTGCTGCTGGCGTCCAAGGCGCTGATCGACCGCGCGGCGCCGATGAAGCTCGCCATCGGCGACCAGACGGTGGAGAACGCCAAGCCGCAGATCCTGCCCGTCGACCCGGCCGCCCCGCCCGCCATCCGCAATCTCGGCGGCGAAGTCCGGCAGACGGTGTCGGTCGCCGGCGTGCCCGACCAGCCGGCCGGCGCGGAGGAGCAGGGGATGACCATCCGCCGCCGCCTGTTCGACATGGCCGGCCGTCCGGTCGATCCGGCCGGCATCCGCCACAATGACCTGCTGGTGGTGACCCTGGAGGGTGAGGCCGGCGATCCGCTCGACCATTCGGTGCTGGTCAGCGACCCGCTGCCGGCCGGCTTCGAGATCGAGAATGTCCGCCTCGCCAACAGCGGCCAGCTCGGCAAGCTGTCCTGGCTGGGCGACCTGTCGGCCGTCCGCAATGTCGAGTTCCGCGACGACCGCTTCCTGGCGGCGGTTGACCTGCCGAAGGCGGCCCCCCGCTTCCGGCTGGTCTATCTGGTCCGCGCCGTGACTCCCGGCGACTTCGCGGTCCCCGGCGCCCAGGTTCAGGACCTGCAGCGTCCCCACCTGTCCGCCCGCACCGCCGCATCCCGGCTGCGCGTGCTGCCGGAGTGACGCAGGCAAGGCGGACGGGGGCCGGCAACGGCGCCACCGTCCGCCTCAAATGCCTAAAGCCTTGAAAGTCTAAAGATAGCTCTGCTCGCCCCGGTGGTGCTCCCGCCGGCGGGCGAGCAGGGTCAGGGCCGCGACCACCACCGCGAAGCACAAGGTCAGCAGCAGGTAGAAGGCCAGTGCAAGGCCGACCGTCATGGTGCCGATCAGCACCATGGCCAGTATCCAGACGCCCAACGATACGATGGCGCGCGCCGACATGGGTTGTCTCCTGTCCCCTGTCCCGATTTTCCCAAAACCTTGAAATTTGTCGCGGCCTTCTGGCCGTCTGTCCGGCGCCGCACCCCATCCCCATATCGACCAGGGAGATGGGCGGATGCGTCCGCTCACCGCAAAGCCTGCCACAGCCGCCACCCGTGCGGGGGCGTGGCATCCTGTCACTGCGCGGGCGCGCCGCACCCGTTAGTGACTGAACAGTTCCGGCCAACCAGTTTTCCAGGCGGTTCGGCAAACTGGTTTGCGTGGTCAACAAGTCTGTTGACAGCAAGGGGCACCTACCTTACCTTTACGTAAACGTCAGGGAAAGGAGCGGACAGCGTGGATCGGCTTTCGGTCGGCAAGGGCATGATGGACGGCGGGGAGGATGCGGGCGACGACCTGATGTCCGGCCCGCGCCTCGCCATCGGCGAACTGGCCGGGGAGTTCGGTCTGACCCACCGCACCATCCGCCATTACGAGGATGAGGGACTGCTGTCGCCCGAGCGGATCGGCAGCGCCCGTGGAAGCGCCCGTGTCTACGGCCACCGCGACCGCGCCCGGCTGGCGCTGATCTGCCGGGGCAAGCGGCTGGGTTTCAGCCTCGCCGAGATCAAGGATTTCCTGAACCTCTACGACACCGACGACGCCCAGATCGAACAGATGCGCTACATGCGCACGATCGCGCGCCGGCGGATTTCCGCGCTTGAACAGCAGCTCGCCGACGTCAAACAGACACTGTCGGAGCTGTGCACCATCGACACCCAGATCTCCGAGCATCTTCGCCGCAACGGCATCACGGAGACGCAGGACATGGAGGAGAAGCACTCATGAAGTCGGTCGTCATCGCCGGTTATGCCCGTTCGCCCTTCGCCTTCGCCCACAAGGGCGAGCTGACCAAGGTCCGCCCCGACGATCTGCTGGCCCGCGTCATCGCGGCGCTGGTCGAGCGCACCGGCCTGAAGACCGACGACATCGAGGATGTGATCGTCGGCTGCTCCTTCCCCGAAGGCGAGCAGGGGCTGAACGTCGCCCGCAGCATCTCCTTCCTGGCCAAGCTGCCGCAGACCGCGGCGGCCACCACGGTCAACCGCTATTGCGGCTCCTCCATGCAGTCGATCCATCAGGCGGCGGGCGCCATCCAGATGGGCGCCGGCGAGGTGTTCATCTGCGGCGGCGTCGAGTCGATGACCCGCGTGCCGATCATGGGCTTCAACCCGATGCCGAACCCGGCGCTGAAGGCCTCCTATCCGGAAGCCTACTGCTCCATGGGCATCACGGCGGAGAATGTAGCCCGCAAATACGCGATCTCCCGCGCCGAGCAGGAGGCGCTGGCCGTCGCGTCCCACGCCAAGGCGGCGGAGGCCCAGGCCGCCGGCCGCATGGCTAACGAGATCGTCGGCATCCAGACCCCGGCCGGTCTGGTCGACAAGGACGGCTGCATCCGTCCCGGCACCACCGCCGAAGGCCTGTCGGGCCTGAAGCCCGCCTTCATCGCCGACGGCACGGTGACCGCCGGCACCTCCTCGCCGCTGACCGATGGCGCTTCGGTCGTTCTGGTGACGACGGAGGAGTATGCCCGCGCCAACGGCCTGCCGATCCTGGCGAAGATCCGCTCGGTCGCCGTCGCCGGCTGCGCGCCGGAGCTGATGGGGCTGGGTCCGGTCCCGGCCACTCGCAAGGCGCTGGCCCGTGCCGGGCTGTCGATCAACGACATCGACATCATCGAGATCAACGAGGCCTTCTCGTCCCAGGCCATCGCCTGCATGCGCGACCTCGACATCGACCCGTCGCGCATCAACCCGGACGGCGGCGCGCTGGCGCTCGGCCACCCGCTGGGAGCCACCGGCGCCCGCATCACCGGCAAGGCCGCGGCGCTGCTGAAGCGCGAAGGCAAGCAGTTCGCGCTGGCCACCCAGTGCATCGGCGGCGGTCAGGGCATCGCCACCATCCTGGAAGCGGTCTGACGAACGGGATCGGGGAGGAAACGACCATGAAGATCGAACGCGCCGCCGTGATCGGTGCGGGCGTGATGGGCGCCGGCATCGCCGCCCATTTCGCCAACGCCGGCATCCCCTGCGTCCTGCTCGACATCCCAGCGAAGGAGGGTGCCGACCGCAGCGCCATCGCCAAGGGCGCCGTGGCGAAGATGCTGAAGACCGATCCGGCCCCCTTCATGCATCCCAAGAACGCCAAGCTGATCACACCCGGCAATCTTGAGGATGACCTGAACCTGCTGGCCGACGTCGACTGGATCGTCGAGGCCATCGTCGAGAACCCGGCGATCAAGGCCGACCTGTACAAGCGTATCGATCCGGTGCGCAAGGCGGGCTCGGTGGTGTCGTCCAACACCTCCACCATCCCGCTGGCGGTGCTGACGGAAGGCCAGAGCGAGCAGTTCGCCAAGGACTTCCTCATCACCCACTTCTTCAACCCGCCGCGCTACATGCGGCTGCTGGAGATCGTCGGCGGCGCCCATACGCGTCCCGACGCGCTGGCCGCCATCGCCGACGTCGGCGACCGCCGGCTCGGCAAGGGTGTCGTTCACTGCAAGGACACGCCGGGCTTCATCGCCAACCGCATCGGCGTCTTCTGGATCCAGGCGGCGGTGAATGCCGCGGTCGATCTGGGCCTGACGGTGGAGGAGGCGGACGCTGTCGGCGGGCGTCCGATGGGCATCCCCAAGACCGGCGTCTTCGGCCTGATGGACCTCGTCGGGCTGGACCTGATGCCGCACATCGCCAAGAGCATGTCGGCCACCCTGCCGGCGGGCGACGCCTATCGCGGCCAGATGCGCGAACACCCGGTCATCACCAAGATGATCGCGGAGGGCTACACCGGCCGCAAGGGCAAGGGCGGCTTCTACCGCATCAACAAGGCCGGCGGCGGCAAGGTAAAGGAGTCGGTCAACCTGCAGAGCGGCGAATACGCCCCGTCGGAGAAGGCCCGGCTGGACAGCGTGTCCGCTGCCGGCCGCGACCTGCGCAAGCTGTGCGAGCACCCGGACAAGGGCGGCCGCTTCGCCCGCCGCGTCCTGGCCCAGACGCTGGCCTATGCCGCCAGCCTGGTGCCGGAGATCGCCGACAGCATCGTGGCGGTCGATGAGGGCATGCGCCTCGGCTACAACTGGAAGCAGGGTCCGTTCGAGCTGATCGACCGGCTGGGCACCGAGTGGTTCGCCGAGCTGTGCCGCTCGGAAGGCATTCCGGTTCCGGCCCTGGTCGAAACTGCCGCCGGCCGTCCCTTCTACCGGGTCGAGGGCGGCAAGCTCCAGCACCTGACCACCGCCGGCGTCTATGACACGGTGGTGCGTCCGGACGGTGTGCTGCTGCTGTCGGATATCAAGCGCGCCGCCGGCAAGCCGGTGTGGAAGAACGGCTCCGCCAGCCTGTGGGACATCGGCGACGGCGTGTTGTGCGTCGAGTTCACCAGCAAGATGAACGCGGTCGATGCCGACATCATGGCCTCCTACGAGAAGGCCATGCGCCTGATCGGCGATGGCAAAGGCGACTGGAAGGCCCTGGTCATCCACAACGAGGCGGATAATTTCTCGGTCGGCGCCAATCTGGGCCTCGCCCTGTTTGCGCTGAACATCGGCCTGTGGCCGCAGATCGAGGAGATGGTCGAGGGCGGCCAGCGCACCTACCGCGCGCTGAAATACGCGCCCTTCCCCGTGGTGGCGGCGCCCAGCGGCATGGCGCTCGGCGGCGGCTGCGAAATCCTGCTGCATTCCGACCATGTCCAGGCCCACGCCGAGACCTATGTCGGCCTCGTCGAGGTCGGCGTCGGCCTGATCCCGGCCTGGGGCGGCTGCACCGAGATGCTGGCCCGCCATCAGGCCAACCCGAAGGCGCCGCGCGGGCCGATGCCCGGCATCGCCAAGGCCTTCGAGATCATCAGCACCGCCACCGTCGCCAAGTCGGCGGCCGAGGCCAAGGAACTGCTGTATTTCCGCGCCTCCGACGGCATCACCATGAACCGCGACCGCCTGCTGGCCGACGCCAAGGCCAAGGCGCTGGAACTGGCGGCCGACTATACCGCGCCGGAGAAGACCACGGCCTATGTCCTGCCCGGCCCCAGCGCCAAGGCGGCGATGGAGCTGGCAGTGGAGGGCTTCGCCCTGCAGGGCAAGGTCACGCCGCACGACAAGGTGGTCTGCGCCGCGCTGGCCGAGGTGCTGAGCGGCGGCGAGGAGGCTGATGTCTCCAAGCCGGTCGGCGAGGATCATGTCCTCCGCCTGGAGCGTGAGGCGTTCATGGGTCTTGTGCGCACCGGCGGCACCATCGACCGGATCGAGCACATGCTGCTCACCGGCAAGCCGCTGCGGAACTGAGGGGGAGGAACGAGAGATGCCGATCTACAAGGCTCCGCTTGAGGATGTGCGCTTCGTCCTGGACGAGATCGTCGGCCTGGACAAGCTGTCGGCCCTGCCGGGTTACGAGGACGCCACGCCGGAACTCGTCGGCCAGGTGCTGGAGGAAGGCGCCAAGCTGTGCGAGGAGGTGCTGTTCCCGCTGAACCAGTCCGGCGACGGCGAGGGCTGCCATTTCGAGAATGGCGAGGTCCGCACGCCCAAGGGCTTCAAGGAAGCCTACGACACCTACATCGCCGCCGGCTGGCAGGGTCTGGCCTGCGACCCGGCCTATGGCGGGCAGGGGCTGCCGAAGCTGGTCAACATCATGCTGGAGGAGTTCATCTGCTCCGCCAACCTCAGCTTCGGCATGTATCCCGGCCTGTCGCTCGGCGCCTACAACGCGCTGGCGATGTATGGCTCGGAAGAGCTGAAGCAGCGTTTCCTGCCCAAGCTGGTCGACGGCACCTGGTCCGGCACCATGTGCCTGACCGAGCCGCATTGCGGCACCGACCTCGGCATCATCCGCACCAAGGCGGTGCCGGACGGCGAGGGCGGCTACAAGATCACCGGCACCAAGATCTTCATCTCGGCCGGCGAGCATGACCTTACCGAGAACATCCTGCATCTGGTGCTGGCCCGCCTGCCGGACGCCCCGGCCGGGACCCGCGGCATCAGCCTGTTCCTGGTGCCGAAGTTCTTGGCCCGCGCCGACGGCACGCCGGGCGCGCGCAACGGCGTCGCCTGCGGCTCCATCGAGCACAAGATGGGCATCAAGGCGTCCTCGACCTGCGTCATGAACTTCGAGGACGCCACCGGCTGGCTGGTCGGCGAGCCGCACAAGGGCATGCGCGCCATGTTCGTGATGATGAACGCGGCCCGTCTGGCCGTGGGCATCCAGGGGCTGGGGTTGGCCGAGGTCAGCTATCAGAACGCCGTCAACTATGCCCGCGAGCGGCTCCAGGGCCGGTCGCTGTCGGGGGTGAAGGCGCCGGACAAGCCGGCCGATCCGATCATCGTCCATCCGGACGTGCGCAAGAACCTGCTGACCGCCCGCGCCTTCACCGAAGGTGCGCGCGCTCTGGGCGCCCTGACGGCCTACAAGCTCGACGTGGCGGAAAAGCACGCCGACGCCCGCACCCGCCGCGATGCCGACGAGTTCGTCCAGTTGATGACGCCGATCGTCAAGGCGCTGTTCACCGACATCGGTTTCGAGTCGGCCAACATCGCCGTGCAGGTCCATGGCGGCCACGGCTTCATCTGGGAGACCGGCGTCGAGCAATATGTCCGCGACGCCCGCATCTGCCAGATCTATGAGGGCACCAACGGCATCCAGGCGCTCGACCTCGTCGGCCGCAAGCTGCCGCAGGACATCGGCCGGCTGCTGCGCCACTTCTTCCATCCCGTCGGCCGCGACATCGAGGCGGCGATGGAAAAGGACGAGCTGGGCGAGTTCGTGATGCCGCTGGCCAAGGCCTTCGCCAAGCTGCAGCAGGCCACCGCCCTGATCGCCCAGAAGGGCCTGAAGGATCCGGAGGAGGCCGGTGCCGCCGCCAGCGACTACCTGCGCCTGTTCGGTCTGGTGGCGCTGGGCTGGAGCTGGCTGACCATGGTGGAGAAGGCGCAGGCCAAGCTCGCGGCCGGGGAGGGCAATGCCGCCTTCTATGAGGCCAAGATCAAGACCGCCCGCTTCTATATGGCCAAGCTGCTGCCCCAGACGAACAGCCTGTTCATCACCATCGCCGCCGGCGCCAAGCCGCTGATGGAGCTGGAAGAGGCCGCTTTTTAACAGACCTGTCGATCCGCGTCCTATCGTCCTCCGGGGCGCGCAACTTCAAAGCCGGTCGGGTGCCAGAAATTGGCGCCGGCCGGCTAATTTTTTAGATATTTCAAGATCCAGTGACGCATTCGCATATTGACCTAAAATTGTCATAGCGCTTTAGAAATATCACTCCCGGGAAGTGTTGCCTCCCTCCGCTAGGCCATCGGAGCGGTGACAAAAGTTAATTTCCGGTTGTCGGTCCTCGTCCCTGCGTGTTACATCTCAATAGAGATTACGTTCGGCCGGTGCCTGCTATATCCTTTGGATTTTAGGGAATATGCGGGTGGCGACAGCCCCCTCCTTTTCTCAAGCCCTTGGGGCGTCTTTCGGAGGGGCAGGCATGGTTCGGGAGTTTGAGCGATGAAGATCCTGATCGGTGATGATCACGTCCTGTTCCGGGAAGGTCTTCGCCGTCTGCTTGAGCAGCTTCGCGATAATGCTACCTTTGCGGAGGCCAGCAATTTCGACGAGCTTCTGGATATGGCGGCGTCGAAGGATGAGGCCTATGACCTTGTCCTGACGGACCTGCGCATGCCCGGCTGGCCCGGCTTCTCTGGCATCGGCATGCTGCGCGAGCGGCAGCCGAACGCCAAGGTCGTGGTCGTGTCGGCGTCGGAGGCACAGGCAGACGTGCGGGAGGCGCTGGAGAACGGCGCCGCCGGCTATATCCCGAAATCGTCCAGCGTGAAGATCATGCTGAGCGCGCTCGACCTGATCTTCTCCGGCGGCGTCTATGTGCCGGCGACGGTTCTGCGCGAGGGGATCGAGCCCGACCACCGCGGTGCCGGTGGCGTGATCCCGCCGACCGATCCGCAGCTGGAACAGCTTCTGACCCAGCGTCAGCGCGAGGTGCTGGACCGCCTGCGCGAAGGCAAGTCGAACAAGCAGATCGCCCATGAACTGGGCCTGTCCGAAGGGACGGTGAAGATCCACATGACGGCGATCTTCAAGTCGCTGGGCGTTCGCAACCGCACCCAGGCGGCGATGGCCTTCCCGCAGTCGCATTCGGCCTGACCCCACTCTTCCCGAGCAAAATGAAACGACCCGCCGGAGCGCTCCGGCGGGTCGTTTCGCGTTTCAGGCGGTGTGGACGCCTCACCCCATGCCGGCGACATAGCCCCGTAGCGACTCGACCTCCAGCTCGGCATCGTCGATGCGGGCCTTCACCACGTCGCCGATGCTGATCACGCCGATGACCCGGCCGGACTCGACGATCGGCACATGGCGGATGCGCCGCTGGGTCATCACCGCCATCATGTCGGCGACGGTGTCGGTGGGGGTGCCGGTGATCAGCTCCCGCGTCATCAGGTCGGCCGCCGGCCGGTCCAGCGCGCCGGCACCGTCGCGGGCGACGGCCCGCACCACGTCGCGTTCCGACAGGATGCCGACCGGTTGCCCGTCTTCATCGATCACCAGCACGGCGCCGATCCGGTGTTCGGTCAGCAGGCGGGTGACGGCGGCAACGCTGTCTTCCGGCGCGGCGGAGACGATCCGGTTGCCCTTGCGCTTCAATACGGCTGCAACATGCATGGCGGTACGGCCTCCCTTCCGTTGATCCCCGTAGGGGAATCATGGGGATAACCGTACAATCTGCAAGACTGATGGTAAAAAGAAAAAGACGGCCTCCCCCGTATGGGGAAGGCCGTCCTTCCGATGTCCAGAACTGGTTCCGGAAACCGGTCTTAGAAGCGGTAGCCGACGCCGACGCCGACCAGCCACGGGTCCAGCGTGACCTTCGAGGTGACCGGCAGGACGACGTTGCCCAGGCGGGCATTGGCAGTCACGTCGGTCTTCAGGAAGATCTTCTTGACGTCGAAGTTCAGCGACCAGTTGCCGGTCAGGGCGACGTCGACACCGGCCTGAAGGGCCCAGCCGAAGCGGTTCTTGTAGTTGGTGTCGGTGATGCGCAGGCCGGCCGCGTTCGGGTTCTCGGCCGCGTCCTCATTGTAGAACAGGGTGTAGTTGACGCCGGCGCCGACATACGGGCTGATACGCTCCTTCGGCATGAAGTGGTACTGCACGGTCAGGGTCGGCGGCAGCAGCGACACCTTGCCGATTTCCGTGACGCCGCCGGCGCCGGCGATCAGGTTGCCCTTCACGCGGTGACGGCTGGTGCCGGCGATCAGCTCGGCGGCGATGTTGTCGGTGAAGAAGTAGGTGAAGTCGACTTCGGGGATGTAGTCGTTGCCGACCTTGGCCGACCCGATGTCACCGAGAGCCGAGTTGTTGATCGTGCCCTTTTCCTGCGGCAGCACGGCCAGGCCGCGCGCACGGACGACGATGTCGCCGGCCGACTTGCCCTTGAAGTCCTGAGCGAGCGACGGGGAAGCGATGGCGACGAGGGCCGAGGTCGCCAGCAGGGCGGCGGCGGCGCGCGACAGGATGGTCATGGGGTCTGCTCCAGGCAATGCGTTGTTGCTGTTCTGTGGCATCAGCCGATGGAGCTATTACCAGACACCGTGTAAGGGTACTAGGGGGGCTGCAACCCTTCCTCTCCTTCTGCAGCAGCTATGCAACAGTGACGAGTTGTCGCATGGACAAGGAAATCAAGGGCTTGGTTTGATTGTCCGCTGCGGGATCAGCGCCATGCAGTTCTGAACGATGGCATAGCATTGACCAAGTCGCGCGGAGCCGCCGCTGGCGCCGCCATATACGACGCGCTCGACCACACCGTTTCTCAAACTGAAAGTTGCTTCACAGTCGAAGCTGTTGACTTCATAACCATATGACGGCCAGCCATAGCCGTAACCGTAGTGGGGCCATCCCCAGCCGCCATAATAGCCGAGGGGCGGCGCGCTGGGGTAGGAGACGATGCGGGAGCTGCGGTAGGTGAAAAACTCCCGGTTGTCGATGGTCGCCTGCCGTTCCGGCACCCCGGCGCAGGACAGCAGCGTCGCCTTGGACATGCCGATCAGCGCGGTCTGCGCCACCAGCGCCTCGTCCGCCGCAGGGTTGGCGCAGCCGCCAAGCACCCCGGCGGCGGTCAGCGCCGCGACGCCGAGCGCCCTCCGTGCCACAGGTCCCTTCGCCACCAGACGCACAGACATCGCACGCCTCCTCAGCCCTGATTCCGGGCTACCATAGCCTGCCTTATCGGGCCCTTGCCGGCGACAGGTCCGACTCGGCTACTCCCAATGCCCGTACATCCTCCGGCAGGCCGCGGCCGGTGGCCAGTCCCGCCGCCACCCGGCCCATGGCCGGCGCGGTCTGGATGCCGTAGCCGCCCTGGGCCGCCAGCCAGAAGAAGCCCTCCGCATCCGGCGCGAAACCCACCACCGGCACCTTGTCGGCGACGAAACTGCGCAAGCCCGCCCACCGGTGGGCCAATCTGCGAACGGAGAAGCGCGAGGCCTGCTCCAGCCGGTCCACCGTCACGGCGACGTCGATGTCCTCGGGCTGCACGTCGCAGGGCTCGATCGGCGTCTGGTCGGCGGGGGAGGCCAGCAGCCGGCCGGCATCCGGCTTCACATAGAAGGTCTCGGCCACGTCGGACACCATCGGCCAGCCATCCAGCCCGGTCTTGTCGGCCGGATTCTCGAACACCGGATCGAAGGTGATGGCGGTGCGCCGCTTCGGTACCAGCCCGACGGTGGCGACTCCGGCCAGCTTCGCCAACTCGTCCGCCCAGGCGCCGGCGGCATTCACCACCACCGGCGCGGCAAAGCTGCCGGCGCTGGTTTCCGCCACCCACAGCCCATCCTGCCGGGTGAGCGTCCGCACCTCCGCATCGGTCACCACCCGGCCGCCGCGCGCCTTCAGCCCGCGCAAGTAACCCTGGTGCAGGGCATGCACGTCGATGTCGCGGGCGTCCGGCTCCCAGACGCCGCCAGCGACATAGTCCGGGCGCAGGAAGGGGGCGCGGGCCAAAACCTGCTCGCGGTCATAGCGTTCAACCGACGGGGTGAGCCGCCGGCCCTGCTCGAATTCGGTATCCAGCCGGTCGATCTCATGCTCGCGACCGATGATGAGAACGCCGCGCGGCGTCAGCAGGTCGTGCTCGGCGAAGCCGGCGGGCGGGTTGGTGTAGAAGTCCCAACTCGCCACCGTCAGGGCGCGGATCGGCGCCGGGCCGTAGGTCTGGGTGTAGAGCGCCGCCGATCGGCCCGTCGAGTGATAGCCGGGCTGCGACTCGCGTTCCAGCACCAGCACCCGGCCCTGTGCGGCCAGCTCATAGGCGGCGGATGCCCCGGCGATGCCGGCCCCGACCACCAGAAAATTGACGCGCTCCACTCGTCCCGCTCCTCAAATCGTTATCGGCCGCCTATCGCGTGGCGACGCTTAGGCTTGGCATTTGATCCGGCAGGGCCACCATTTCAAGGATCAGCTTCTGCCGCAGGGCGGCGACGAAGCTGTCCCTGTCCATGGCGCTCTTCACGAAGCTGCCCGGCCCGCCGATCACGCTCTCGTCGAAATACTCCTCCAGCCAGGGGAATTCGTCGAGGATGGCGAGGCCGTTGACGATGATTCCGCGCTTCGTCACCCGGTCGCGGGCGTCGGCCGGATCGATCCCGCTGTTGGAAAAGCCGTTGGAAACCAGATCGATCACCTGCCGCGGCGCCTTGCCGCCGTGGTCGAACAGCTTCGCCGCCTCGATGATCGCGCTGCCGATGGCGGTCGAGTCGCCCTGGAAGCCGCGGGGCAGGGCGTCGATCCGGTCGGCGAAGCGCCCGGCATCCTCCGGCTTGTCCAGCGCTGTCCAGGGGATCAGCACCCGCAGGCTGTTCGGCCCCGAATAGGCGGTCAGCGTCACCCGCGTCCCGGCCGAAGCCAACGCATCGGCCACCGCGGGATCGCGGAAGGCGGCGGCATGGCCTTGCAACTGGAACTCCAGATCGCCGGTGGTGATGGAGGCGGAGCCGTCGAGCGCCAGCACCAGCGCCACCCCCGCCTTCTTCTCCGGTGTTTTCTCCGGCGTTTTCTGGGGCGGCGCGGCCAGCACCTCGCCGCACAGCGCCAGCAGGACGAACAGGACGGCGACCACGGCACGCAGCATTCTTATCGGCACTCCATCCTACGCGAGCCCTTCTCACACGTTGGAAAGGGCGTGGCGCACCACCTTCACCATCACCGACGGCAGGGCATGGTCGCCCAGCCGGTCCACCGGCACCCAGGTTCCGTCGGCCTGCCGCCAGTCGGTCCCGGCCTGCGCCGCGACCACCTCAAGCTCCAGGTGAAAATGGGTGAATGTATGGCGGACCAGACCGGGCAGCCGGCGCCAGCGCGCGGGCAGGGGCTGCTGCGCCGCCACCGCGGCCTCGCCGGGCAGTTCCGGTCCCCAGGATGTCGAGGGCACCTCCGCCATGCCGCCCAGCAGCCCTTCCTCTGCCCGGCGGCGCAGCAGGACGGCGCCGTCGGGGTTCAGCAGCCAATAGGCGACGCCGCGCCGGGTCGGCTTCTCCGCCTTGGCCGCCTTGCGCGGCAGGCTTTCGGCGATGCCGGCGGCGCGCGCCTCGCAATACTCCGCCCACGGGCACAGCATGCATTTCGGCTTGCGCGGGGTGCAGATGGTGGCGCCGAGGTCCATCATCGCCTGGGCATAGTCGCCGGGACGGAACTCCGGCGTCAGGGTAGCGGCCAGCCGGCGTAAGCTCGGCTTGGCATTGGGAAGCGGTTCCTCCACCGCGAAGATGCGGGCGATCACCCGCTCCACATTGCCGTCGACCACGGTGGCCTTGCGGCCGAAGGCGATGGCGGTGATGGCGGCTGCGGTGTAGGCGCCGATGCCCGGCAGTTCCAGCAGCGCCGCCTCGTTGTCCGGGAAACGACCGCCATGCTCGTCCGCCACCACGCGGGCGCATTTGTGCAGGTTGCGCGCCCGCGCGTAGTAGCCGAGCCCGGCCCAGGCCACCAGCAGATCGTCCAGCGGCGCATCCGCCAGATCGCGCACGGTCGGCCAGCGTTCGGTGAAGTTGCGGAAATAGGGGGCTGCGGCAGGGACGGTCGTCTGCTGCAGCATGATCTCCGACAGCCAGACCTTATAGGGATCGGCTATCTCCCCCGGCTTGGCGCGCCAGGGCAGGTCGCGGCGGTGGCGGTCGTACCAGGACAACAGCCGCCGGGCGGCCTCAGTGGAATCTGGAATCATGATGGGAAGAAATAGAGGGTCCGGAGCGTCTGGGGAAGGGAGCCGGCACAGTCTCCGGTCGGAAGCTGGGCATCGGCCCACGCTTGCGCTAGGGTGCCGGCATCCCACATGACCCGGAACCGGTGCCTCAGCCGGTGCCGCACAGGAGTGATTGCAGAGCATGAGCGGACCGCGTCGCATCGGCCAATCCGTTCCGGAGGTCGCCGGCAAGGTGCTGGGCAAGCGCGGGCTTGCCTTCGGCGCGCTGATCACCGACTGGCCGTCCATCGTCGGCCACCAGCTGTCGCTGCGCACCGCCCCCGACAAGCTCAGCTTCCCCCGCGGCAAGCGCGAGGAGGCGACCCTGCACATCCGCGCCATGGGCGCCATCGCGCTGGAACTGCAGCATCTGGAACCGCAGATCATCGAGCGCATCAACAGCTTCTTCGGTTATCGCGCGGTGGCGAAGATCAAGCTGATCCACGCGGCCCTGCCGTCCACGCCGTCGCCGGTGGTGCGTCCGCGCGCCCTGACGATGGACGAGGAGATCGGCATCACCACCACCACCGCGGCCATCGAGGACGAGGAACTGCGCGCCACCCTGGAACGCTTCGGCCGCTCGCTGATGGCGCGGCCGAAACGGGCGGCGCGCTAGCCGGCCTGCTGGACGCGCCGGGGCCTGATTGTCTATACGTCAACATCTGGTAGGAACGAGGGCAAAGTGAACCGCAAAATTTTGGGACGCAGGTACTTCGGGCTGGCCGGCCTTCTGGCCATCGGCTTCACCGCCGCCTTCGGCACCGCCGTGACGGCTCCGTCGGCCGCCCACGCCGCCGCCACCCTGCCGCCGGTGTCGGAGATGATGACCGATCGCGTCATGGGCGACGCCAAGGCGCCGGTGACGATCCTCGACTATTCGTCGATGACCTGCCCGCACTGCGCCCATTTCCACACCGACATCCTGCCGAAGATCAAGGAAGCCTACATCGACACCGGCAAGGTGAAGCTGATCTTCCGCGACTTCCCCTTCGACCAGGCGGCGCTCAGCGCCAGCATGCTGGCCCACTGCGCGCCTGCCGAGCGCTACTATCCGTTGACCGACGTGCTGTTCAAGAGCCAGTCGACCTGGAGCCGCGCCGCCGATCCGACCAAGGCGCTGGCCCAGTACGGCAAGCTGGCCGGCATGAGCCAGGAGACCATCGACGCCTGCTTCGCCAACAAGGAACTGGCCGACGCCATCCTGAACAGCCGCCTGACCGGCCAGAACCAGTATAAGGTCGAGGCCACCCCGACCTTCATCCTCAATGACGGCAAGGCCCGCATCGAAGGCGCCCAGTCGTTCGAGGAGTTCTCCAAGGCGATCGACAAGCTGTTGAAGTAAGCGCCGGCAGCATTCAAAGCCATATTGCCCCCTCCCTAACCCTCCCCCGCTGACGCGGGAGAGGGGACTGCCGCCACTTCGCATAAGGCACCCTCTCCCGCGAAGCGGGGGAGGGTCGGGGAGGGGGCAACAGTTCTCCAACGCCCGCACCTCCTCAAAGCCCAGTACACCAAAGGTTCTTCCCCAGTGCAGTTCACGCGTCTCCGCCTGTCGGGTTTCAAGTCTTTCGTCGATGCCACGGATCTGGTCATCGAACCCGGCATGACCGGCATCGTCGGTCCCAACGGCTGCGGCAAGTCCAATCTGGTGGAGGCGCTGCGCTGGGTAATGGGCGAGACGTCGGCCAAGCGCATGCGCGGCGACGACATGGACGACGTCATCTTCGGCGGCACCTCCAGCCGGCCTGCCCGCAATCTGGGCGAGGTGACGCTGGCGGTCGACAACCGGTCGCGCACGGCGCCGGCAGGTTTCAACGAGCATGACGAGCTGGAGATCACCCGCCGGATCGAGCGCGGCTCCGGCTCCGACTACCGCATCAACGGCAAGCTGGTGCGGGCGCGCGACGTCCAACTGCTGTTCGCCGACAATGCGTCGGGCGCCAGCTCCCCGGCGCTGGTCAGCCAGGGCAAGGTGGCGCAGATCATCTCGGCCAAGCCGCAGGACCGCCGCGCCCTGCTGGAAGAGGCGGCCGGCATCACCGGCCTGCACTCCCGCCGGCACGAGGCCGAATTGCGGCTGAAGGCGGCGGAGACCAACCTGACCCGCCTTGATGACGTCATCGGGGCGATGGACACCCAGTTGCAGAGCCTGAAGAAGCAGGCGCGGCAGGCCGCCCGCTATCGCAACTTGTCCGACCAGATCCGCAAGGCGGAGGCCGTGCTGTGGCACCTGCGCTGGCTCGCCGCGCAGGAGGAGCGCGCCCGCGCCCATGCCGCCTTCGCGACCGCCGAGGCCGAGGTGCGCGACCGCATGCTGGCCGTCAACCAGTTGACCGCCCGCCGGACGGAGGCTGCCGCCGGCCTGCCCGAGAAGCGCCAGGACGAGGCGCGCGCGGCTGCCGCCCTGCAACGGCTGGTAATCGCCCGCGAACAGCTGGATGCCGAGGAAAAGCGCGTCGCCGACCAGCAACGAACGCTGGAGGCGCGGCTGCGCCAGATCGCCGGAGACCTTGGCCGCGAGGAGGCGCTGGCTGCCGACGCCGGCGAGGCGCTGGCCCGGCTGGTGGCCGAACGCGACCGCCTGATCGCGGCGCAGGCCGATGAGGAAATGCTGGAGGAAGCCGCCGGCGAGGCTCTGGCCGAGGCGCGCGAGCAGGTCGATGCGCTCGACCGTGAACTGACCCGCCTGACCGAAGCCGTCGCCACCGACGAGGCCCGCCGCGCCGCCACCCAGCGGCAGGCCGCCGAACTGGAAACCCGCGCCGCCGGTCTCGCCAAGCGGCTGGCCGAGCAGCAGGCCCAGCGCGCCGCTTTGGAAGCCGAAATCGCCGCCCGTGCCGACCTGTCGGAGGCTGAACTGGCGGTCGAACTGGCCGAACAGCGGCTGGAGCAGTCCCGCGACGCCGCCGAGGCCGCCGAACAGGCGAAGGTGGAGGCCGAACCGGCGCAGTCCCGCGCCCGCGAGGCGCTGTCCGCCGCGGAGTCCGCCTGCGCCAAGCTGCGCGCGGAGGAGCGGGCGCTGGCCGAACTGCTGGAGGCTGGGGCCGGCGGACAGTTTCCGCCGCTGGTCGATGCGGTGACGGTGTCGCCCGGCTATGAGGGGGCACTCGCCGCCGCGCTTGGCGATGCGCTGACCGCTCCGCTGGACATGGCGGCGCCGGTGCATTGGCGCATGCTGCCCGCTTACGAGTCCGTGGCGCCGCTGTCCTCCGGGGCCGAGCCGCTGTCGAACCATGTGCAGGGGCCGCCGGCCGCCGCCCGCGCGCTCGCCCATATCGGCGTGGTCGCCGATGCCGGAACGGGGGTGGCGCTGGCCGCGACGCTGGCGCCGGGACAGGTGCTGGTCAGCCGCGACGGCGGGGCATGGCGCTGGGACGGGCTGACCGTGCAGGCCGGCGCCCCGACCGCCGCCGCCATCCGATTGAAGCAGCGCAATCGGTTGGCCGAACTGCGCGGCGAACTGGAGCTTGCCGAGGAACAGGTCGAGTTGGCCCGCGAGGCGCTCGACGTCGCCAAGCTGGCGGTGGAGGCGGCTGCCCAGGCCGACCGCCGCGCCCGCGACGCCGTTCGCGAGGGCTTCGCCGCGCTGAACGCTGCCCGCGACCGCCATGCCAAGCTGGCGCGCGAGGCAGACGCCGCATCCTCCCGCCTCGCCGCCTTGGTGGAGGCGGTGGAGCGACTCGCCGCTGACGAGCGCGAGGCCGCGGCCCGCCGGGACGAGGCGCTGGAACTGCTGGACTCGCTGCCCGACCCGCGCGAAGGACGGGAGCGGGTGAACGACCAGCGCGCCGCCTTGGCCGAACGCCGTGCGGTTCTGGCCGAGCGGCAGAACGCGCTGGACCGCCTGACCCGCGAAGCGCAGGCGCGGCGCCAGCGTCTGGCTGCCATCCAGTCTGAAACCGCCTCCTGGGATACCCGCTCGGCCGGGGCCGGCGGTCGCGTCGCCGAACTGCGCCAGCGCTCGCATGAGGCGGAGGGCGAGATCGCCGCGCTGTCCGGCCGCCCGGTCGCGATCGCGGCGGAACGCCAGGAGCTTCTCGACCGGATCGCCATGGCCGAGCGCGATCGCAAGCGTGCCGCCGACGCCCTGGCGGAGGCCGAAGCCCGGCTGGCCGGGACCGAACAGGCCCTGCACGAGGCCGAAGCGGCATTGGCCGATGGCCGCGAAGCCCGTGCCCGTGCCGAAGCCGCCGTTTCGGCCGCCCAGCAGCAGGAACGCACCCTGACGGAGCGCATCGCCGAACGGCTGGACTGCCGGCCGGAGGACACCCGCGCCGCCGCCGACCTCGACCCTGCCGAACCGATGCCCGATGCGGCGGCGGTGGAGTCGCGGCTCGACAAGCTGACCCGCGAGCGCGAGAACATGGGGCCGGTCAACCTGCGCGCCGAGATCGAGGCGGAGGAGCTGGAAGCCCAGATCACCGGCCTGCATGGCGAACGCGAGGATTTGACCGCCGCCATCGCCCGCCTGCGCCAGGGCATCTCCAGTCTGAACCGCGAGGCGCGCGAGCGTCTGATCGCCAGCTTCGACGTGGTGAACCGCGACTTCCAGGAGCTGTTCACCCGCCTGTTCGGCGGCGGCAAGGCCTATCTGGAGTTGGTCAACGCCGAGGATCCGCTGAATGCCGGCCTTGAGATCTACGCCAGCCCGCCGGGCAAGAAGCTGCAGGTTCTCTCATTGCTGTCGGGCGGCGAGCAGGCGCTGACGGCGCTGTCGCTGCTGTTCGCCGTCTTCCGGTCGAACCCGGCACCGATCTGCGTGCTGGACGAGGTTGACGCCCCGCTGGACGAGGCGAATGTCGGCCGCTTCTGCGATCTGGTCGAGGACATCGCCAAGCAGGGCGACACCCGCTTCCTCATCATCACCCACCACCGCCTCACCATGGCGCGGGTGGACCGCCTGTTCGGCGTGACGATGGTGGAGCGCGGGGTGTCGCAGCTGGTCAGTGTGGATCTCAGCCGCGCCAAGGAATTGCGCGGGGTGGCGTGAGACGCCCCGCCCCCTCCCGCCATGGAACGCGGAAGGGGGCGAGGGGGGTGGTTACGCCGTGACCGGCATCCGCCCGTCCCGCGTGCGCATCAGCAGCCAGACCACCGAAACGCCCAGCAGCTTCGACGCGAAGCTGGCGGCCCAGACTGTGGGGTCCCAGACGTCCAGCATGCCGAAGAAGATGGCAGTATCCACCGGCACCGACAGGGCGGCGCTGATCCACAGCCGGTCGCGCAGGGGGCGGCGGGTGATGGTGAAGACCGCCCAGTCGATCATCTCCGACACGGCGAAGGCGACGACGCTGGCGGTGGCGACGAACGGATCGGTCAGCAGATAGGACAGCACGGTGCCGCCCAGCATGGCGGCGAGCGCCCAATGGCCGAAGCGTACCTGCACCATATCGCGCAGGATGAAGATCAGGCCGGCCCAGCAGGACCAGACCAGATCCAGGTGCGGAAACAGGCTGAAGGCGTAGTTGATGGCAAGAATGCTGCCGATATAGGCGGCGAGCCAGAGCATGGCGATGTTCCTCCGAGAGCGGACCCGCGGCAATACGGGCGCTGATGACCGGAGCCGACCCCGCGTGAATGCGAGCGCCCCGAAACCGCTCTAGCTAACAGAACATCGCCATGGTGGGAAGGTGCCGTGTGCCCTGTCGCGAGCCTGTGCCCCCTCCCTAACCCTCCCCCACCTGCGGTGGGAGAGGGAACTGCCGCCGCATTGCAAGCTCACCCTCTACCGCCAAAGCTCTCGCACAAAGCTATGCTTTGTGCTGACGCGACAGGCGGACCGTAGGTCCGCTGAGAGCGGGGGAGGGGAGGGGCCCATGCGCAAGCATGGGAAGGGAGGGGGCCCCCAGCCCTTGCACTTCAGCCCCTTACACCGGCGTCGCGTCGCTCTTCATCAGGGCGTAGGTGTAGCTGTCCACCAGCGCTTCCATCGAGGCCTCAATGATGTTGGTGGACACGCCCAGCGTCGACCATTCGCTGCCGTCGGTGCGGGCGCTGCGGATCAGCACGCGCGGCATGGCGCCGGTGCCGTCCTTCGCCGCCAGGATGCGGACGCGGTAGTCGGACAGGCTGACCTTCGCCAGCGCCGGATAGACCGGCTCCAGCGCCTTGCGCATGGCGACGTCCAGCGCATGGACCGGGCCGTTGCCGTCCGCCACCTCCATCCGCACGGTGTCGCCGACGCGCACGCGCACCACCGCCTCCGACTCCACCACCAGCTTGCCGACGGCGTTGTAGCGGCGCTCGTCGGTGACGTGGAAGCGCAGCAATTCGAAGAAGCGCGGCACCTCGCCCAGTTCGCGCCGGACCAGCAGCTCGAAGCTGGCTTCCGCCGTGTCGTAGGCATAGCCGTCGCTGTCGCGCTGCTTCACCAGATCGAGCAGGCCGGCCAGCCGCTCGTCCTTGGCGTCCACCGCCATGCCGATGTCGCGCAGCCGTACGATCAGGTTGGAGCGGCCGGCCTGATCGGACATGACGATCTGGCGGCGGTTGCCGATGGCCTCCGGCGTCACATGCTCGTAGGAGGACGGGTCCTTCTCCACCGCCGAGACATGCAGCCCGCCCTTGTGGGCGAAGGCGCTGGCGCCGACGTATGGGGCGTGCCGGTTGGGGGCGCGGTTCAGCCGGTCGTCGAAGGCGCGGCTCAGCTGGGTCAGCAGCGGCAGATCCTCGCGCCGGATGCCGGTTTCGTAGCCGAGCTTCAGCATCAGCGTCGGGATCAGCGAGACGAGGTTGGCGTTGCCGCAGCGCTCGCCCAGCCCGTTGATGGTGCCCTGGACCATACGGGCGCCGGCCCGCACCGCCGCCAGCGAGTTGGCGACCGCGTTCTCGGTGTCGTTGTGGCAGTGAATGCCGAGATGGTCGCCCGGGATGCCGTGCGTCTCCACCACCTCGCGGACGATGGCGTCGATTTCGTGCGGCAGGGTGCCGCCGTTGGTGTCGCACAGCACGATCCAGCGCGCCCCGGCGTCAAAGGCCGCCTTGACGCAGGACACCGCATAGGCCGGGTTGCGCTTGTAGCCGTCGAAGAAATGCTCGGCATCGAACAGCGCCTCGCCCTTGGCGGCATGGAGGGCGGCGATGCTGTCGCGGATCAGGTCGAGATTTTCCTCGCGCGGGATGTTCAGCGCGACGTCGACATGGAAATCCCAGGTCTTGCCGACCATGCACACCGCCTTCGCGCGCGACTGGGCCAGCGCCGTCAGCTGCGGGTCGTTGGCGGCGCTGCGGCCGGGGCGGCGGGTCATGCCGAAGGCGGTGAAGGTGGCGCGGGTCAGCTCCGGCGCCTCGGCGAAGAACTGGTCGTCGGTCGGGTTGGCGCCCGGCCAGCCGCCTTCGATGTAATCGATGCCCAGCTGGTCGAGGTCCTTGGCAATCGCAATCTTGTCGGCGACCGAGAAATCCACATCCTGGGTCTGCGCCCCGTCGCGCAGCGTGGTGTCGTAGAGATAGATGCGCTCGCCCGTCATCGCCGCCTGACCTGTAAAGACAAGGGGACCGGCAATGTTTTGCCGCCCTGTGGAAAGCCGGGAGAATGGACGATGCGACGCTTATCCTCAACCGTTTTGACAAGAAACTTGCGGAAAGTGGGCTTTCGCCGCAACGGAAGGGAACGGCGGAGCGATACGCTCCGCCTTCCGGGGTCAGCGCGCGAACAGGCGGTAGAGGGCGGAATGGTCCAGCGCGCCGTCGCCCTGGTCCACCAGCATCTCGAACAGCTCCAGCGACAGGCCGAGCGTCGGCAGGTCGATGCCGGACTGCTGGGCCAGCTCCTCCGCCTGCCGCAGATCCTTGACCTGGGTGGTGACGCGACCGCCGGGGGTGAAATCGCCGCTGACCATGCGGCCGCCATGCAGGTCGAGGATGCGGGATTCGGCGAAGCCGCCGCGAATGGCGTCGCGCACCTTGGCCGGATCGGCGCCGGCCGCCTTGGCAAGCGCCAGAGCCTCCGCCACCGCGCCGATGGTCAGGGCGACGATGACCTGATTGGCGGACTTGGCGATCTGGCCGGCGCCGCTGGCCCCGACATGGGTGATGCGGCGGCCCATCGCCTGCAGCACCGGCAGGGCGCGGGCGAAGGCGGTCTCCGTCCCGCCGGCCATGATGGTCAGGATCGCCCCCTCCGCCGCCACCGTGCCGCCGGAGACGGGCGCGTCGAGCCACTCCGCCCCGGCGGCGGCGACACGCTCCGCCAGCGCGCGGGTGGCGGCGACGGCGGTGGTGCCCATGTCGATCACCAGATGGCCGGGGCGCAGGACCGGCAACAGCGCTTCGGCCACCGTTTCCACCGCGGCGGTGTCGGTCAGCATCAGGACGATGGTCCCGGCCTGTCCGGCAACGGCGGCGGGGCCGGTGGCGGCGATCATGCCTTCCCCCGCCATCTCGGCGACCGGGCCGGGGCTGCGGCTGGTCACCACCAGCTCCGCGCCGGCACGGGCGAGCGCGCGGGCCATCGGCTTGCCCATCAGGCCGAGCCCGATGAAGCCGATGCGCTGGCCGGCGAGGTCGGGGCGGAGGGTCTCTTCGGTCATGTCAAAGCTTTCAGCAAAGAATGGAAGACGGTCACAGGCGCATGTGGCGGGCGCGGGCGCCGCGTTCGATGGCGGCGGCGCACAGCCGGTCGACCCCAAGCCGGTGGCGGATCAGCTCCAGCATCCGCAGTTCCTCCTGCGAGGCCTTGGGATCGGCGGCGGCGATGTCGCAGGCCACCGCATAGGCGGTCTCGCGCAGCTTCGACGGCAGCGCCTGCTCGACGATGGTCAGCACGGTGTCCAGCCCGTCGTTGTCGGACAGCATGGCGGTGCATTCGCGCGTCGCGGCCATCACCTGATCGCCGCTGTAATCCTTGAAGATCGGCAGGTAGCGCACATTCTCGCCGATGGCTTCCAATTCAGGGTCGGTCATGTCGCCGTCGCAGGCGGACACCAGGACCATGATGTAGATGAGCGCGCTGTGGTGGTCGATCATGGCGTCGGTCGGCTTTCTCATGAGGCGGTCTCCCCTGGGGAGTGGTCGCAAGTCGGGTCGGCAATCTCGAACGCCGCCTGCGCGGCGTCAAGGGTGCCATGCCGGAAGTGGAGGGGTCGGCTTCTCGACGCGACGGTTGGCGTTGCCTATTGTCGCGCACCATGAACGTCGTCCTCAATGTCGCATTTCCCGTATTCGCCATCATTCTGGCCGGCTTCCTGTCCGGGAAGTCGAAGCTGCTCGGCGCCGCCTCGTCGGAGGCGCTGAACAAGTTCGTCTATTGGATGGCGCTGCCGCCGGTGCTGTTCCTGGGCACCGCGCGGCGGTCGATCCCGGAAATCTTCAATGGCCCCTTCATCGGCGCCTTCCTGGGGTCGATGCTGATGGTCTATGCGCTGGGCGCGATCATCGGCCGGCTTCTGCGGCGGGAGCGCACGCAAATCCAATGCATGCAGGGGCTGAACTCCGCCTTCTCCAACACCGGCTACATGGGCATTCCGCTGTTCCTGGCCGCCTTCGGCCCGGACCATCTCGCCCCGACCATCCTGGCGACCGTCATCATGAGCGCCATCATGGTCGGCATCGCCGTGATCTGGATGGAGTTCGCCAACAGCCACGGCAGCGGGCTGGGCAAGGCTTTGCGCGACGTCGGCCGGGCGCTGGCGAAGAACCCGCTGATCCTGTCCACCGCCGCCGGCCTCGCCTGGTCGGCGCTGCTGCCCGGCGTAGCGGTGCCGAAGCCGATCGCCACCTTCTGCGAACTGATGGGCTCCCCCGCCGGCCCCTGCGCGCTGTTTGCCATCGGCCTGTTCCTGGCCTCGCAACGGCTGACCGCCGGGCTGGCGGAGGCGGGATGGATCAGCGCGCTGAAGCTGCTGGTCCATCCGGCGCTGGCCTGGGTGCTGACGCAGACCCTGTTCCCGATGGACCCGTTCTGGACCGGCAGCGCCGTGATCCTGGCGGCATTGCCGACCGGCGCCCTCACCTTCGTGGTGGCGAGCCAGTACCAGACCTATGTCGAGCGCACGTCCTCGGCGATCCTGGTGTCGACGGTGTTGAGCGTGGTGACGCTGTCGGCGTTGCTGGCAGTGTATGCGCCTGGGGGGTGAGGGGCGCAGCTTCCCCCATTGCGCGTGGCCGATTTCTTCTGCACGATTTTTCGTATCAGCTATCCAAAGCGGAGAAAAGTCATGCCGTCGAGCCGCGTGCGAGAGTGGGTTCTGTTGAATGACTTTTTTGAGCACAAGGTCCGGCAGGGAAATGACGTATTCGTACCGGACACATCCTATCCCCACATACACATCGGCAAGGGCTTCGTCGTCTTCTCCAGGACTTCGAACGACCATCCGGACCTGATCCGCGGCGACATCGTTTCGACGGCGCGGGCGCAGTCACTGGTCATTGACCTGCAAGGCACTAAAGATCCCCGCAAAGAGCGGTTTGCCGACATTCTTCAGATCTGCCGCTTCATCGCGCACCAGTTCTGAACGGACGCCCTCACCACCCCCGCAGGAACTCCGCCGTCTCCTCCACCGCCTGCTTCAGCCCGACCCGGCGCATCTCCACCCCCTCGGGGAAGGCGCCGGCAAGCCGGCTGGGCATCATTGAGTCGAGCAGGACGAACACGCCCGTGTCGTCGGCGCGGCGGACCAGACGGCCGAAGGCCTGCTTCAGGCGCAGGCGGGTGATCATGTCCTCGTAGCGCCGGCGGCCGAAGGCCTCGCGCCGCGCGCGGTGCAGGATGTCGGGACGCGGCCAGGGCACGCGGTCGAAGACGATCAGGCGAAGTGAGCGGCCCGGCACGTCCACCCCGTCGCGCACCGCGTCGGTGCCGAGCAGGCAGGCGTGCTCCTCGTTGCGGAAGATGTCGATCAGGGTGGAGACGTCGAGCGGATCGACATGCTGGGCATAGAGCGGGATGCCGACCTGATCCAGCGGCTCGGCAATGCGGTCGCGCACGGCGCGCAGGCGGCTGATCGCGGTGAACAGGCCCAACCCGCCGCCGCCTGCCGCCAGGAACAGCGATTTGTAGGCCGCCGACACCTGCCCCAGATCGTCCTTGCGCACGTCGTTGACCACGAAGACGCGGGTGCGGTTCGGATAGTCGAAGGGCGAGGGGACCTGGGCGCGGATCGCCGGGGCTGGCAGGTGGCTGGCGCCGCAGCGGTCCTCCGCCGCGCGCCAGTCCTGGCCGATATCGCCGGTGCCGTCGGTCAGCGTGGCGCTGGTCACCACCAAGCCATGGGCGGGACCGGCCAGAGCCTCGGCGAAGGGAACGGTCGGGTCGACCCAGTGGCGGTACAGCCCGACATCGACGTCGCGGCCGTCGATCCGCTCCACCGCGAACCAGTCGACGAAGTGGGAGGGCGTTTCGGTCGGCAAGGTGCGCAGCATGGCACGCCACGCCTCCACCGTCAGGGTGCCGCGGCGGTGCAGGCTGCGCGACAGCGCGTCGATGCGGCGGCGCTGGTCGGAGTCGAGTTCGGCGCTCTCGTCTTCAAGCCGCTGCGCCAGCCGGCGGGCCAGCGCCTCCACCGGTTCCGACAGGCGGACCAGCGCCTGCTCCAGCTCCGCCGCGGCCTCCAGCAGCCCATCCACCGGATAGGCCTTGTCGGCCTCCAGGCTGTAGGGACCGCCTTGGCCGGCGGTGCGGGCATAGACCTGCTGGCGGGCGAGCAGAAGGAAACGCTCGGTCGGCCCCTGCGGGTTGTCGGCGGCCAGACGCGCCGACCAGCCGTCGCCGGGCAGCACGCGGGCGCCCATCAGGATGTCGTCGAGATGGCGCAGCGCCTCCTCATCGCCGGCGACGATGTCCTCCAGCCGGCGCTTCAGGCCGCGGGCGCGGCTGCGCCCGGTTTCCTCGGCACCGAGCAGCCAGCGCCGCAGTTCCTGAGTCTCGCGGCAGGTCAGATGGCCGGCGAAGGCGCTGTCGGCGGCGTCGAAGACATGGTGCCCCTCGTCGAAGACATAGCGGCTGGGAAGCGTCGGCTCCTCGCCGCCGCCAAGCGCCGCCTGCACCATCACCAGCGCGTGGTTGGCGATGACGATGTCGGCGCGCCGCGCCCGGCGCACGCTCTTCTCGATGTAGCAGCGGGCGTAATGGTCGCAGGCGGAATAGATGCACTCGCCGCGGCGGTCGGCCATCCCCATGGTCGGGCCGCGCCCGGCGATGTCGACCAGCCAACCGGGAAAGTCGCCGCCGGTCATGTCGCCGTCGCGCGTCGCCGCCGCCCAGCGCGCCATCAGCCCGACGCCGATGGCGTTGTGCGGTTGGAAGGGCATGGCGCGCACCGCCTCTTCCAAATTCAGCAAGCAAAGATAATTCTCGCGCCCCTTGCGCAGAACCACCTTGCGCGCCTTGGTCGCCGGATCGGCATAGAGCCGGTCCAACTCCGCGTCGATCTGGTGCTGGAGGTTGCGGGTGTAGGTGGAGATCCACACCGTCCCGCCATTCTTCTCCGCCCACACCGTGGCCGGGGCCAGATAGCCCAGCGTCTTGCCGACGCCGGTTCCGGCCTCCGCCAGCACGACATTCGGGGTGTCGGGCAACTGGCGCGGGGCGAAGGCGGCGGACACCGCGCTGGAGTAATCGGCCTGCTGCGGCCGCGGCTCCGCCACCTTGCCCAGCACATTGGCCGACAGCATGGCGGCGAGGCGGCGGCGCGCCTCTTCCGGATCGACCGGGTTTTGGGCAGGCGGCGGCGGGGGTGCGCCTTCCTCCCACTCCTTGATACGGGTCCAGACGCGCAGGCCGGAGCGGGCGGCACCCTTCTCCGGTCCGTCGGGCTTGCCCAGCGCCGCCAGCACGGCCGGCGCCCAGGGCCATCCGGCACGCCCCATCTCCCAGGCGAAGGCGACGGGGTCGGAGGACTCCTCCCGCCCGGCCGCACCCAGGTCGCCCAGCAAGCGGCGCACGGCGCGCTGCAGGGCCAGCGCCTCCGCCTCGTGGCCGTCGGGGGTGGGCAGGTCGAGCGCCTCGGCGATGCCGCGCGGGGTTGGGACGCAGAAGCGGGCGGGGTGGACGAAGGCGAACAGTTCCAGCACGTCGAAGGCCGGGAAGCCGTCGATCCCCAGCCGGCGGGCGAAGGCGCGGGCATGGCAGACCAGCGGCGGCTGGCGGCGTACCTTCGACGCGGCGGCGGCCAGCGACAGCTCCTCCACCTCGCCGTCGAGCGTCAGCGACACGACGCGGCGCGCGCCGGCGACCATGGCGGGCGCGTCGTCAAGGCTGTGGAGCGGGGTGGGGTCGGCGGTCAGGTCCATCGGCGGCACTATATGGCGGCGGCATGCCGCAAAGCGAGTGCCGGATGTTGACGGCCCGCCGCTTCACCCCCATTGAGGGAAGTCCGGGGAGCCAAGCGGAGACGGGACCTTATGCGGAAACTGCTGCGCTGGGCGCTGATCGGGGCGGCGGGGCTGATGGCCTTCACCATTCTATGGGCGGTGCTCTACCGGATCGTGCCACCGCCGGCCACGCCGCTGATGCTGATCCGGGCGCTGGGCGGCTCCGGCCTGTCGCGCGACTGGGAGCCGCTGGAACGCATCTCGCCGGCCCTGGCAGAGGCGGTGATCGCGTCGGAGGACACCGGCTTCTGCGGCCATGGCGGCTTCGACTGGGCGGCCATCGAGGACGCCTTCGAGGACAATGAAGAGGGCAAGCGCCTGCGCGGCGGCAGCACGATCAGCCAGCAGACCGCCAAGAACGCCTTTCTCTGGCCCGACCGCAGCTGGACCCGAAAGGGGGCGGAGACTTGGTTCACCCTGCTGATCGAAAGCCTGTGGAGCAAGCGCCGCATCCTGGAGGTCTATCTGAACATCGTGGAGTGGGACGACGGCGTCTATGGTGCCGAAGCTGCGGCGCGGCATCATTTCCACAAATCCGCGGCGGCGCTGACCCGGCGCGAGGCGGCGCTGCTGGCCGTGGTGCTGCCCAACCCGCGCAACTGGTCGCCGTCCCGCCCCGGCCCCTATGTCGCCCGCCGGGCGGGAGTGATCGAGCGGCGGATGGCGGTGGTGCGGCGCGACGGGCTGGCGGACTGCGTGAGGTGAGGGGCGTCGGGCAGCCACCCTCCACCGAATCTTAACCCCCACCGCACTACGCTTCTTGATGCCCCCGCCGCTCCGGAGGAGGCCGACCATGGCCACGCGTCGCACGCTGCACGGAACGCCGTACCCGACCCCGCCTCCCGACCCGTTGCGCGAGGAGTTGGTGCCGCACCATGCCCCGCAGCCGGAAGCGGCCCATCCCACCCGCCTGCTGATCATCGTCCTGATCTCGCTGCTGACCCTGGCCGGGCTGGCCTATGGCGGCGGCATCGCGGTGGACCGCATGCTCGAACAGCGGCGGATCGAGGCGCGGATGGGGCCGAAACCGCATCTTGCGCAGCTGCCGGCGATGGAACTGCCGCTGGGCGGGTCGCGGGCGGTGGAGATGCAGGTCTCGCTGGTGCTGGCGCCGAAGGTGACCGCCGACCGGGTGCTGCGCTACCAGGACCGCATCGCCGACCGCCTGTTCCAGACCGTCGGCCAAACCGACAGCGAAATCCTGACCGGCCCCGGCTCGGCCGCCTTCCTGAAGGCGCGTATCAGGGACGCCGTCAACCGCGAGGCGGGGACCGGCCTGATCCGCGACATCTACATCGAACGCATGGTCGTCAAGTGACGCACGCGGGGCTCGTTCGGCGATCCCCCTTGTCTTGTGCGGCGCAATAGCCTATGTAGGGCGTCTTGATCGCTGGAGGCTCGCGCGTCTCTTGAGCGAGACGCGCTGTGATTGCGCAACGGCAGCTCCTTCGGGGGCAAACGTCCCAGGGTTCTAGGGACGCTCTGGCCGCTGCATCGGATAGACGCCTCTCCCTCTATCGACCTCCTCCCGGCGAGTCCGCCGGTATGTCCCACGCCCGCCATCGGGGCGCGCGGGGCCGTGCCGTGTTGCTTTGAGAAGGTTGTTACGACTTGACGTTTTCCGAACTCGGCCTGCACCCGCTCGTCCTGAAGGCCCTCGAGGCGTTCGAATACACCGTTCCCACCCCGGTCCAGCTCGCCGCCATTCCGCCGGCGCTCCAGGGCCGCGACATCCTCGCCACCGCCGAGACCGGCACCGGCAAGACCGCCGCCTTCATGCTGCCGGCGCTGACCCGCACCGCCGAGCTGCCGCTGAACGGCGCCGCCACCCCGCGCGTGCTGGTTCTGGCTCCGACCCGCGAGCTGGCCAAGCAGGTCACCGACGCCGCCCGCAAGTACGCGAAGTTCATGAAGCTGAACATCGTGGACGTGGTCGGCGGCATGCCCTACCGCGAGCAGCTGCGCCTGCTGTCGCGCCCGGTCGACGTTCTCGTCGCCACCCCGGGCCGCCTGCTGGACCATGTCGCCCGCCGCCGCATCGCGCTGGACGAGGTCGAGGTGCTGATCCTCGACGAGGCCGACCGCATGCTGGACATGGGCTTCCTCGACGATGTCGAGACCATCGCCAAGTGCTGCCCGCCGACGCGCCAGACCCTGCTGTTCACCGCCACGCTGGACCGCCGCATGGCGCATCTGGCCGGCAACCTGCTGCGCAACCCGGAGCGCGTGGCCGTCGAGAGCCAGGCGACCGCGATCAACGTGGAACAGCGTCTGCACCATGCCGACGATCTGGACCACAAGCGCCGCCTGCTGCAGCATTTCGCCGCCCAGGAAGAGGTTGGCAAGGCGATCATCTTCGCCGCCACCAAGCGTGATGCCGACACGCTGGCCGAGGAGCTGAGCGCCGCCGGCCATGCCGCCGCCGCCCTTCACGGCGACATGGACCAGACCAAGCGCAACCGCACGCTCCAGCGCCTGCGGTCCGGCCAGGTCCGCCTGCTGGTCGCCACCGACGTCGCCGCCCGCGGCATCGACGTGCGCGACATCACCCACGTCATCAACTTCGACCTGCCGCGTTCGGCGGAGGACTATGTCCACCGCATCGGCCGCACCGGCCGCGCCGGCGCCTCGGGCGTTGCGATCTCCTTCGCCGCCCGCGCCGACCGCGAGACGCTGGTCCGCATCGAGCGCTACACGAAGGCGACGCTCGAGGTGCATGTGGTGCCCGGCCTGGAGCCGACGCGCCCCTTCACCACCGGTGGTGCCGGCCGTCCGGCCGGTCGCAACGGCCGTCCGGCTGGCGGCGCCGGCAAGCCGTGGCACCGCAACGGCGAGTCCAAGGGTCCGCACGCCCCGCGCGGCCCGCGTCCGGACTATGGCCGCAACGACAACCACCGCGGCGACGCCCGTCCGGACCATGGCCATGCCCGTCGTGAAGCCCACGGCAACGGCAAGCCGGCGGCCCGTGCCAAGAGCTGGTAAAAGATAGCTGGTAAGTCTTGTTCTTGAAGTGACGGAGGGGGCGTCGCCGGCTGGCGGCGCCCCTTTTGTTTATCCGCCCCGCTTCCACACCGTCGTTTCGATGTAGCGGCTCGCCAGGAACCGGTAGGTCTGCTTTTGCAAGGCCTCCACCTTCGGCGAGCGTTCCATCGTGATCTCGTCCCAGCCATGCAGCAGGTCTTCCCACTCCAGCAGCTTGGCGCGCAGATCGTCGCGGATCTTGCGGATGAACTGGATGGTGGGGTGGAAGTTGCGCAATGCGCCGACGATGTCGCCGGTCTGGGCGTCGGCCTGATCGAAGATCATGTCGTATTCGCGCACCGGCTTGCGGATCAGCCCTTGCATGCGGTTCAACTCGCTGCAGAAGGTGCGGTCGGTGCGATAGATGGTGGCCAGCTTCGCCATCGCCTGTTCGATGCGGCGGATGTGCCTGAAGCGGTCGCGCAGCGCCTCGATGTAGGACAGTTCCTGCGCCAGATCGTCGATGCGGTCGGTCAGATACTGCTCGGCGTTGGTGGTCAGCTTCAGCCGCTCGGCGATCTTGGCGAAGGCCGCCTTCATCTTCTCGTGTGTCTGCGGATCATCCAACAGCTGTTCCAGTTGCGACTGGTCGGAAACGATGATCTCGTTTCCGGTGAAGGAGGAGACGATCTGCATGGTCAGCCGCCCTTTGGCGGTGATGCGGTGCCTGTCCTCCACCGACCAGGAGGCCCGGCCGTCCAGCAGTTCGCCCGGAATTTCCTCGCCCGGCCGGATCTGCTTCACGAAGGCCAGCCCCTGTTCGATGATCTCCAGCAGGCGGGCGTCATGGCTGCCCTCCTCGATCTGGAAGGATTCCATCAGGGTGGGAAAGGCGAGCGCCGCCTTCAGGTCGCCCAGCAGGATGTTCAGCACCGCTTCCTTGCTGTTCGGCTCCTGGCAGAAGAAGGCGCCGGGCAGGCTGAAGACCTTGTGCTGAAAATCGAAATGCGTGTCCCGCATCGGCTGGACCAGAACATTCTCCTGCGCGGCCTTTTCGGCGATGCCGGAGTCCGGGGCGCCGTCCGGGGAGGGGGTGGTCTCGTCGCTGCTGGGGGTATCGGTCATGGGCGGGGAGGGGACTCAAGGCCGGAGGAGGGGGCTGTCGATTGCTTGCGCAGCCTACAGCAGATCGCGCAGACGGAACCACATCATTGCGAGGACCAGCGCCGGCGTGCGGAATCGTCTCCCGCCGGGGAACGGCATGTGCGGGATGCGGGCGAACACGTCGAAGCGCCCGGCGGTGCCGCTCACTGTCTCCGCCATCAGCCGCCCGGCCATGCCGGCCAGCGCCACGCCATGGCCGGAATAGCCGTGGGCGTACAGCGTCGTCGGCGACAGCCGGCCCAGATGCGGCATGCGGTTCATGGTGATGGCGACCCGCCCGCCCCAGAAATACTCGACACGGGCGTCCTTCAGCTCCGGATAGATCGCCAGCATCTTCAGCCGCATCGCCTGCTTCAGCCCCGGCGCGTCCACCCCCGAATAGCTGACGCCGCCGCCGAACAGCAGCCGGTGGTCGGCGGAGCGGCGGAAGTAATCGAGCGAGAACTTCATATCCGACACCGCGATGTTCGTCGGCAGCAGCGCGGCGGCCCGCTCCGCCCCCAGCGGCTCGGTGGCGATCATATAGGTGGCGACCGGCATGATGGTGCGGTCCAGCGCCGGGGCCAGCCCGCCGAGATAGGCGTTGCCGGCCAGGATCAGGTGCTTCGCCGTCACCCGGCCGCGTTCGGTGCGGACCCAGGGCGCGGCGCCGCTGTCCATGGCGAGGGCGCGGCTTTTCTCGAAGATGCGCACCCCGGCGGCATCGGCGGCGCGGGCGAGGCCGAGGGCGTAGTTCAGCGGGTGCAGATGGCCGCTGCCTTCGTCCAGCAGGCCGCCGATATAGGCCTCGCTGCCGACATGGGCGCGGATGCCGGCGCGGTCGAGCCGCTGCACCCGGTCATAGCCGTAGTCGTCGCGCATTTCCCGCTCCAGCGCCGCCACGTCCTGCATGTGGCGCGGCTTCAGCGCGGCATAGGCGAAGCCCCAGGTCAGATCGCAGGCGATGGCGTGACGTTCCACCCGCTCGGCCAGCTGGGCCTTGGCCTCCTCGCCGAACTCCCACAGGCGGCGGGCATCCTCCTTGCCGATCCAGCCCTCGATGGCCGCCATCGGCTTGTTGTAGCCGGTGATGATCTGCCCGCCGTTGCGGCCCGACGCCCCCCAGCCGCAACGCTCCGCCTCCAGCAGGACGACGTCGAAGCCGCGCTCCGCCAGTTCCAGCGCCGCGGTCAGACCGGTGTAGCCGCCGCCGACGATGCAGACGTCGCAGGCGACCTCCCCCTCCAGGGTCGGGCGGTCGACACGGGGCGCGGCGGAGGCCGCGTACCAGCTGTTCAGGTATGAGGCTTTCGGCATGGCGGCAGTTAAGTCCCAGCCGATGGGGGAGGTCAACGGAAAGGCGGATGTTTCACCAAAGCATCATGCGGAACCCTCTGGCGCGTCCCGCCGGAACGGCGTCATAGTGTCGCTGTCGTTCACAGCACGGAGGGGGCTGCCCATCGCCCGGAGCGGTCCGCCATACCCATGGGTTTTATGGAAGACTTCATCAAGAAGAACCGCATTACCGAAGTCGAATGCCTTGTGCCCGACATGTCGGGCATTGCGCGGGGAAAGATCGTCCCTGCCGAGAAGTTCCTCCGCATCCTGCGCGACCGCGGCCTGCGCCTGCCCGAGGCGATCTTCGTCCAGACCGTGACCGGTGAGTTCCCCGAGGACGAGGACATCACCTCGGACGAGAATTCCGACATCTACATGATCCCGGACGAACGCACGATCCGCTTCGTTCCCTGGTACAACGAGCCGACGGCCCAGGTCATCACCGACTGCGTCTATGCCGACGGCAAGCCGGTCGACGTCTCGCCCCGCCATGTCCTGAAGCGCGTGCTGTCGCTGTACGAGGAGCGCGGCTGGAAGCCGCTGGTGGCGCCGGAGCTGGAATTCTTCCTGGTCCAGGTCAACAAGGATCCCGACTATCCGCTGGTGCCGCCGGTCGGGCGCAACGGCCGGATGGAAAGCGGGCGGCAGGCCTTCGGCATCGACGCCGTCAACGAATTCGATCCGATCTTCGAGGCGGTCTATGATTTCTGCGAGAAGCAGGACATCGACATCGACACGCTGACCCACGAGGCCGGCGCCGCCCAGATCGAGATCAACTTCAACCACGGCGACGCCCTGGAACTGGCCGACCAGGCTTTCCTGTTCAAGCGCACGGCGCGCGAGGCGGCGATGCGCCACCATATCTACGCCACCTTCATGGCCAAGCCGATGCAGGGCGAACCCGGCAGCGCCATGCACATCCACCAGTCGGTGGTGGACGCCGACAGCGGCCGCAACCTGTTCGCCAATCCCGACGGCACCGACAGCGCCCTGTTCATGTCGCACATCGCCGGCCTGCAGAAATACCTGCCCTACGCGATGCCGCTGCTGGCGCCCAACGTCAACAGCTACCGCCGGCTGGTTCCCAACTCCGATGCGCCGATCAACGTGCATTGGGGCCGCGACAACCGCACCACCGGCCTGCGCGTTCCCGTCTCCCAGCCCGACGCCCGCCGGGTGGAGAACCGGGTGGCCGGCGCCGACGCCAACCCCTATCTCGCCATCGCCGCGTCGCTGGCCTGCGGCTATATCGGCATGATCCAGGGGCTGGAGCCGAACGACCCGATCAAGGGCTCCGCCTACCGCCTCGCCTTCACCCTGCCGCGCCACCAGTCGGAGGCGCTGACCAAGTTCAACGCCTGCAAGCCGCTGAAGGAAATCCTCGGCGAGCGCTTCATCGACGCCGTCGCCTGCGTCAAGGAGGCGGAGTACGAGGCCTACAACCGCGTCATCAGCTCGTGGGAACGGGAAAACCTGCTGCTGAACGTCTGAAATCTTAAGCTGACGAACGAAGGGGCGGCCCGCGGAGACATCCGTCGGCCGCCCTTTGACGTGTTTGGTTCCCTGTTCCTGCGCGGGATCCGGCAGTCCGGCACCTGCCCGGCGCTTAGCGGATCGCGCCGGCCGGCACCCCGTTCGTGCGCCGATCCGCCACGGAATTTCGCAAGTTCGGCCAGGAAGACCGGCCGTGTGCTGGCAATGGCCGCCTGTCCTACTCCGACCGGTCCGCAGCCCCACCCCGATCGATCGCCGGGCGCCGTTCCATGCCACGACCGCGCTGATCGGCCGTGTCGGCACAGCCGTGAATTTCAAAGCTGGCGTTAATCCGCTTATGGCCGCCCGAACACGAAATCGAAGACTTTCAAAGCAAAGCCGCAGTGTATTTTCGGCTGTGTCAGAGGAGGCGGAAGGAGATGCGGGCGCTGCATGGCGTTTCGGCATCGCTGCACTTTGTTATCTCCTTTGAAAATAGTCAACACACGTAACCGTTTTTCGCGGAGACGGCGCCCCCTGCCGCCGCACTGTGCCTTCGATTGCCTATTTGGATAATCCAGGCGAGCGGTCGGACCGGCGCACGGGCACTGTCTCCACACAATCGATGGGCAACCGATGGATGGCCAAGCATGAGCATGCAACCAGCGATCCCGTCCCTTCGGACCGGCCTCCACAGCGTTGGCTGGGTCCAGCGCAGCATCATCCTGGCGTCGTTGTTCATCGTGCTGACGACGGGGCTGCTCGGGCTGGCTCTGCACCGCGGCGGCCATGCCAGCAACCTGACCGACATCCAGAACCTGTTCGTGCTGGAAAACCAGGACCTGATTCCGGTCGACAGCTGGGATCCGATGATCGCGGCGCTCAACTGGCTGCACGAGCGGCCCGGCGAGAATGTCTATGAAGGGGTGTTCTTCCAGCAGCACATCAAGTTCCAGTATCCGGTGACCTCGCTGTTGCCGCTGGAGGCGATGAAGGCGCTGGGGGTGCTGAACCTCGTGGCCTTCGAGCGGGTCAACCTGCTGTTCGTGCTGGCGACCGCGGCCGGCATGGCGATCCTGGTGCTGGAGATGGCCGCCCGCTTGCGGGTGCCGGGCGCCCGTGACGACCGCATGACCCAGGTGCTGCTCGGCGGCTTCGGCTTCGTCGCGACCCTGTGCTTCTACCCGGTGCTGAAGGCCTTCTCGCTGGGGCAGGTGCAGGTCTGGCTGAATGCGGCCTTCGTCTTCGCCTGCATCGCCCTGTTGCGGGACCGCCGCGCCCTGTGCGGCGCCCTGCTCGGCGCATCGACGCTGATGAAGCCGCAGATGTCGCTGTTCCTCGTCTGGGCGGTTCTGCGCGGCGACTGGCGGATGGCGGCGGGCTGGGCGGCCGTGGTGGTGCCGGGCGTGGCGCTGGCGACCCTGTTCTACGGCTTCGCCCCGATGGTCGATTACCTCGACGTTCTGCTGTTCATCGGCCGCCATGGCGAGAGCTATCACGTCAACCAGACCGTCAACGGGCTGGTCAACCGCCTGCTGCACAATGGCAACAACCTCGACTGGTCGGCGGAGGCCTTCGCCCCCTACCATCCGGCGGTCCACATCGCCACGCAGATCTCCGGCCTTGCCTTCGTCGCCCTCGGCCTGCTGTGGCGCCGGCGCGACCGGGGGGCCGAGCGGATCCTGCCCTTCGTCGTCGCCGGCATCTGCTTCACCGTCGGCTCGCCGGTCGCCTGGGTGCATCATTACGGCATTCTGCTGCCGGCCTTTGCGCTGGCCTTCCTGATCTTGCTGGAGCCCGGCCTGCGGCGTCCGGCCGGGGCGGCGGCTCTGCTGGCCGTGGCCTATTTCCTGGCCGGCAACCTGCTGTTCTGGCCGGTCAACGCGCTGGCCGACACGCCGCTGAACGTCCTGCAATCCTACCTGTTCTTCGCCACCCTGATGCTGCTGGGGCTGACGGTCGTGCTGGCAGGGCGGCACGACCGCGCCACTTTGGTCTGGGGCGGGGCGGACGCCGGCGACCGCAGGGACCGCGTTCCGCATGCGGGCGCTCCCGGCCTGACCGCCACCACGGTGGCGCTTCCCCGCGCCGCCGCGGCCGAAACGCCGGTCCCGCCGCCCGCCGCGGAGGAGCCGCCGCTGTTCGTCGATCTCGACGGCACGTTGCTGAAGACCGACCTTCTCTATGAGTCGCTGTTCGGCCTGATCAAGGCCCGGCCCTGGGCGGCGCTGCTCGTGCCGGTCTGGCTGGCGGGGGGCAAGGCGCGGCTGAAGGCGGAGCTGGCCCGGCGTGTCGACATCGATCCGACCGGCCTCGTCTACAACCCCGCCGTCCTGGAACGGCTGGATGCCGAGCGCAAGCGCGGGCGCCGGCTGGTGCTGGCCACCGCCGCCCACCACCGCTATGCCGACGCCATCGCCCGCCATCTCGGCCTGTTCGATCAGGTCCTTGCCAGCAATGACGGCGTGAACCTGAAAAGCGAGCGCAAATACGAGGCGATCCGCGCGCAGGTGCCGTCCGGCGTCTTCGATTACATGGGCAACGACGAGGCCGATTATGCGATCTGGCGCGGCGCCCGTTGCGGCATCGCGGTGGATGCGCCGGCCGCCGTGCTGCGCCATGCCGCCACCCTCTGCCCGCTGGAGACCGTTACGACCCCGCGCCGGCCGCGCCTGCTGCTGATCTTCAAGGCGCTGCGCCTGCACCAGTGGCTGAAGAACCTGCTGGTCTTCGTGCCCCTGCTGGCTGGCCAGAAGTTGGGCGAGGTCGGCCCGACGCTGCAGGCGGCGGCGGCCTTCCTCGCCTTCGGGCTGTGCGCGTCGAGCATCTATGTGCTGAACGACCTGCTCGACCTGCCGGCCGACCGGCGCCACCCGCGCAAGCGCCGCCGTCCCTTCGCCGCCGGCGACCTGCCGCTCGACCTCGGCCTGACGCTGATCCCCGGCCTGCTGCTGGCGAGCCTCGTCCTGTCGCTGGTGGCACTGCCGCCGCTGTTCCTGGCGGCGCTGGCGACCTATGCCGCCTCGTCGCTGTTCTACAACCTGTTCGCCAAGAACCGGGTGATCTGGGACGTGATGCTTCTGGCCGGGCTCTATTCGCTGCGGGTGCTGGGCGGCGCCACGGCCACGGCCATCGTCCCGTCCTTCTGGCTGCTGGCCTTCTCCATGTTCCTGTTCCTCAGCCTCGCCATGGTGAAGCGCTATTCCGAGATGGACAGCATGGTGAAGCTCGGGTTGGAGCAGGCGGAGGGGCGCGGCTATGTGACCGCCGACATGCCGGTCCTGCAATCCATCGGCGTGTCGGCCGGCTTCCTCTCGGTGCTGGTGATGGCGCTCTATATCAACAGCCCGGAGGTCGGGCGCGTTTATGACCAGCCGCAGGCGCTGTGGATCATCTGTCCGCTTCTGCTCTTCTGGATCGGGCGGGTGTGGCTGCAGACCCACCGCGGCCTGATGCACGACGATCCGGTGGTGTTCGCCGCCCGCGACAAGTGGAGCCTCGCCATCGGTGCAGTCTGCGGCGCCGCCCTTCTCTTCGGCCGGACCTGAGCCGCCGTCCTCCACCATTCCGCCTTTAGCCGGGAGCCCCCATGCCCATCGCCGTCGTCGGATTGATCCTGCTGAGCGTCACCCTGTCCGCCATCGCCCAGATCTCGCTGAAGATCGGCATGTCCAGCCCGGCGGTATCCACCGCGCTGGCGCGGGGGGAGGCCGGGCAGATCGCCCTGTCGGTCGTCGCCACGCCGCACATCCTGACCGGGCTCGCCTGCTATGGGCTGGGCATGGTGGTGTGGCTGGCGGTGCTGGCAAAGGTCGAGGTCACCATGGCCTATCCCTTCGTCGGGCTGGGCTTTCTGGTCACGCTGGCGCTCGGCGTCCTGCTGCTGGGCGAGACCATGAGCCTGACCCGCGTCATCGGCACCCTGCTGGTGGTGCTGGGCGTCGTGCTGACCGCACAGAGCTGAAGCCCCCACCAAACCAACCTCCAAGACCCCGGCCGCCATAGGTGGGGGACGATGAAGGCGCCGCGGCAGCAGTCGCGGCGCTTTTATTTTGCGCTGCACAAAAACTGCGGCAACGCGACTGTCAGCCTCTTGGTGAATACCCCGTTATGGCAACTATTTTCGTCACCGAATCTTTCAATTCCAAAATCAAATGTCACGATTCCGGTATTGACCGGAATCCTCTGATGGATATAACTGACGGCATATTCGCGAGCGAAAATATCAGCGTATGCAATTTCAACGACAGGAGGTCCGGGCGCCGGCCGTCAGGCTGTTGCCTGGAAAGAGGGATCTCTTCGCCGGTCGCGACATCAAACGCACGGGATTTTCGCCCCATGCGGTCGCGACCGGCCTCCCTCCTACCGCTCTACCGTTGACGATCGCCAACGCCGTGAAACCAACCAAATCTTGAAGATCGAAATCGCCGAGGTCGAAACCGACCCTCTGGCACCGCTTTGCGCTGAAGCAAGGACGCCGTCCGAATGGTGCGGCGTCCTTTTTCTTTGCGTCCGGTGCGAATGATTTCCCGCGCACCGGCGCCGGATGGAGCGCCAGTCGCCTACTGCGAAACACAATAATCAGTTACAAAAGCATTCTTTCAAAAACAAAATTAAAAATAACATATTAACAATTGACCTCCACCAGAACGTGGATATAGCTTTCTGAAAATAAGGCGCGACGTTCACACAATAGTATGAAAACTCGAGGCGTGTGGCGTTTATGTTTTAAAAAGTCGTTCTCTGACTTTGCATAGATTTGCCGATTTTCAGCTGCCGTCCATTCAATCAGGAATTTCGTCAGTTTCAAACATCGGCATCAAGCTGCGCATTGAAAGCGCATTTCTCCAATCATGTCTTGCCAATCATGTCTTGAAGGAGATCACCGGATGTCCACCGCTCCCATTCGCATGCTCTACGGCGGCGCCATGACCGAGGCGATCGCCAGCGGCGACCTGTCCAAGATGAAGGAGGTCGCCGCGGCGGCCGAGACGCACCTCGCCGAGCATGGCGACGTCGGCTCGATGCTGCAGATGCTGAAGGTCGAGATCGCGAAAGCCGAATCGTAAGGGCTGAGCGGGCGCGCAGTCGCTTTTCCATTTTTCCTGCGGAGCAGCCTCCACATGTCCGAAGCACCCATGCGCTCCATCAAGCCTTACGGCGTGGCGATCTCCGACGCCATCGCCGGCGGCGATCTGGCGAAGATGAAGGAGGTGGCCGCGGCCGCCGAGCAGCATCTCGCCGAACACGGTGACGTGGCCGGCGTCCTCAACCTGCTGAAGGTCGAGATCGCCAGGGCCGAAGCCGGTCTCTGACTCTGATTTTCAATCGACCGATTTCCAACCTCCCCGCTATTCGAAACCGAGGAACCGACAGATGTCCAAATCGCACCTTCCCCATCCCCGTCCGATGTACATGGCCACCATGACCGACGCCATCGCCGGCGGCGATCTGGCCACGATGAAGCAGGTCGCGGCCGAGGCCGAGGAGCATCTCGCCACCTACGGCGACGTCCCGGGGCTGCTGCAGCTCCTGAAGGTCGAGATCGCCAAGGCCGAGGCGAAGGGCTGATCGGCTTCGGCCGGGTGCTGCGGCCGGGGTGCGGCGTCCATACCGTCCGCACCCCGGCGGCGCCGCGCCGCCGATATACGGAGCCGCCGATATTCAGAGCCAATGCCATTCCGAGGAAGATACCGGAACCATGGACCAGCCGCTTCCCAGCCCCGACCTTTCGGCCCGCTCCCCGGATCGGCCCCCGGATCAGCCCCCGGAACAGTTGGCGTCCGTGCCGGCGCGCTATTGTTTTGAGGACGACTTCCGCAAGCTGGTCCCGGTCCTGGTGGTCTGGGAAACCACGCTCGCCTGCAATCTGAAATGCCAGCATTGCGGATCGCGTGCCGGCCGGCCGCGGCCGGACGAGCTGAGCACCGAGGAGGCGCTGGACCTCGTCGACCGTCTGGCCGCGCTCGGCACCCGCGAAATTTCGCTGATCGGCGGCGAGGCCTATCTGCGCAAGGATTGGGTGGAGATCATCCGGCGCTGCCGCAGCCATGGCATCAGGACCGCCGTGCAGACCGGTGGCCGCAACCTGACCGACCGCCGGCTGGACGAGGCGGTGGAGGCCGGGCTCCAGGCGATCGGCGTCTCGATCGACGGGCTGCCCGACCTCCACGACCGGGTGCGCGGCGTTCCCGGCTCCTACGATCAGGCGATGAGCGCCCTGCGCCGCGCCAAGGAGCGCGGGCTGGCGGTGTCGGTCAACACCCAGATTGGCCCCGAAACCCCCGACCATCTGCCGGAGCTGATGAACCGGATCATCGAGGCCGGGGCCACCCACTGGCAGATCCAGTTCACCGTCGCGATGGGCAATGCCGTCGACAATCCGGACCTGCTGCTGCAGCCCCACCGCCTTCTCGACGTCATGCCGCTGCTGGCCCGCCTCTACCGCGAGGGGCTGGAGCGCGGGCTGCTGATGGTGGTCGGCAACAATGTCGGCTATTACGGCCCCTACGAGCATATCTGGCGCGGCCTGGGCGACGACCGGATGCATTGGTCCGGCTGCGCCGCCGGTCAGATCGGCATCGGCATCGAAGCGGACGGCACCCTGAAGGGCTGCCCGTCGCTGGCGACCTCCCTCTATGCCGCCGGCAACATCCGCGAGATGAGCGTGGAGGACATCTGGCGCCATGCCGACCGGATGCAGTTCGGCCGCCTGCGGTCGGTGGACGAGCTGTGGGGCTATTGCCGCACCTGCTATTACGCCGACATCTGCCGCGCCGGCTGCACCTGGACCTCCGAATCGCTGCTGGGCAAGCGGGGCAACAACCCCTACTGCCATTACCGGGTGCTCGACCTCGCCAAGCATGGCCTGCGCGAGCGGGTGGTGAAGATCAAGGACGCGCCGAACGAGGCCTTCGCCATCGGCGAGTTCGCGCTCATCACCGAGCCGATCCCCGGCGCCGAATCCCCCGGCCTGCCGGAACGCGACCCGGCGGCGGTGCATCGCCACGCCTACGAACGCTCCCCCGAAGGCGGCGTGGTGCCGCCCAGCCTGATGCTCTGCCGCGCCTGCAACCAGTATATCTGGCCGCACGAGACCGATTGCCCCCATTGCGGCGCCGACGTCGCGGCGGCGGCGGCGCAGCACGAGATCGACAGCGCGCGCCGCCGTGACCTGATCGTCGAGACCCAACGCCTGCTGGACGAGGCCCGGGCGCAGAAGCAATCAGCGGCCAGGCAATCCACGGCAGCGCTCCCCGGATAGCCGGTTGATCGGGCACGGCTTCGGGCAGATGACCGGCGCCCGGAAACCGGCTCCCGACCTCGACCCTAACCGTTGACAACATGCCCGGCCGTGGGTGCAATAGCGCCCGCGAGCCGGGTATGCCGTTGGGATGTGGCGGCGCCCGCAACACTCACGAACAGGTCGGGGCAAATCATGAAAAAACTCGCTCTCAGCCTCATCGGCGCGGTCGCGGCGATTGCCATCGCCGGCCCGGCGATGGCCCAGGCCAAGAAGCCGGTCAACATCTACATCTGGAACGATTATCTGGGTGAAACGACCCTCGCCGACTTCACCAAGGCCACGGGCGCTGAGACGAAGGTCGACCTGTACGACAGCCTGGAACTGCTGGAGCAGAAGGTGCTCGTCGGCAAGTCCGGCTATGACGTGATCGTGCCGACCGCCGAACCGACCCTGTCCCGCCTGATCCAGGCCAAGGTGGTGGGTCCGCTCGACAAGTCGAAGATCCCCAACTACAAGAACGTCGACCCGAAGGTCTTGAAGCTGCTGGAGAATTCCGACCCCGGCAACAAGTACGCCGTGCCCTATCTCGGCGGGACCGTCGGCATCGCCATCATCCCGGAAAAGATCAAGGCCGTCGCTCCCGACGTCGCGCTCGACAGCTGGGACCTGATCTTCAAGCCGGAAGTGGCCAAGAAGGTCGCGGCCTGCGGCATCACCGTGATGGATTCGGCCATCGACGTCATCCCGTCGGTGCTGAACTATCTCGGCCTCGATCCGAACTCCGAGAAGAAGGAGGATCTGGAGAAGGTCGAAAAGACGCTGATGGCGGTCCGTCCCTACATCAAGCGGTTCGTCACCGGTGAGAACATCAACATCCTGGCCGGCGGCGACGCCTGCGTCGTGATGGCCTACAACGGCGACGCCATCCAGGGCGCCGCCCGTGCCGCCGAGGCCAAGAGCGCCAAGGTCGAATACATCACGCCGAAGGAAGGCGTGCAGGTCTGGTGGGACACGCTGGCGATCCCGGCCGACGCGCCGAACAAGGAAGGCGCGTACGAGTTCATCAACTTCGTGCTCGACCCGGCCAACATGGCCAACATCTCCAACAAGGTCAGCTACGCCAACGCGGTGCCGGCCTCGCTGCCGATGGTGGCCGACGATATCAAGTCGAACCCCGGCATCTTCCTGCCGGCCGACAGCAAGGTGAAGCTGTTCTCGCTGAAGCAGATCAAGCAGACCACCGACCGCGCCCGCACCCGCGTGTGGACCAAGGTCAAGACCGGCAAGTAAGCCGCTCCCAACGAGGCGCCGATCTGTGGCGCTGGCCCGCCCCGGCCGATCCCCAGCGATGGGGAGCGGCCGGGGCGTCGTCATGAAAGAGGAACCCGGATGGCCGGTCAGCCGATTCGCAAACCCACCCGTCTGGAACCGTGGCAGGACGCGGGCCAGACGCCGTATGTCCGAATCGAGAAGGTGACGAAGACCTTCGGCGACTTCGTCGCGGTGGACGAGGTCAGCCTGTCGATCTATCGCAACGAGTTCTTCGCTCTGCTCGGCGGTTCCGGTTCCGGCAAGACGACTCTGCTGCGCATGCTGGCGGGGTTCGAGCAGCCGACCGAAGGCAAGATCTTCATCGACGGCGTCGATATGGCCGGCATCCCGCCCTATGAGCGGCCGGTCAACATGATGTTCCAGTCCTATGCCCTGTTCCCGCACATGACGGTGGAGCAGAACGTCGCCTTCGGCCTGAAACAGGACGGGGTGGCGAAGGCGGAGATCCGCGACCGGGTGGCGGAGATGCTGGGAATGGTCCAGCTGTCGGCCTTCGGCAAGCGCCGCCCGCACCAGCTGTCCGGCGGCCAGCGCCAGCGCGTGGCGCTCGCCCGTTCGCTGGTCAAGCGGCCGAAGCTGCTGCTGCTGGACGAGCCGCTGGGCGCGCTGGACAAGAAGCTGCGCGAACGCACGCAGTTCGAACTGGTCAACATCCAGGAAAAGCTGGGCGTCACCTTCATCGTCGTGACCCACGACCAGGAAGAGGCGATGACGATGTCCTCGCGTATCGCCGTGATGAACCACGGCGTCATCGCGCAGGTGGGCACGCCGACCGAGATCTACGAGTACCCGCACAGCCGCTTCGTCGCCGAATTCATCGGTTCGATCAACATGTTCGACGGCCGTGTCGTCTCCACCGAAGGCGATCAGGTCATCGTCGCGTCGGAGGAGGCCGGCTGCGAACTGCTGATCGCCCACGCCACCCCGGCGCCGGCCGGCTCCCCCGTCTCCGTCGCCATCCGGCCGGAGAAGATCGCCCTGTCGAAGGACCCGGTCGCCGGCGGTGACGGCCGCAACCAGACCACCGGCATCGTGCGCGAGATCGCCTATCTCGGCGACGTGTCGATCTATCTGGTGCAACTGCCGACCGGCAAGACGGTGCGGGTCACCGCCCCCAACGTCACCCGCCGCACCGAAATGCCGATCACCTGGGAGGACGAGGTGACCCTAACCTGGCGCCCCTTCGCCGGCGTGGTGCTGACCCAATGAGGGCGGTCGTCGCCATTCTCGTTTCCGGGCTCAGCCGGATCGGGCTGTGGGGCCGCGGCGTGGTCGTCGCCGTCCCCTATCTGTGGCTGATGCTGTTCTTCCTGGTGCCCTTCCTGATCGTCTTCGGCATCAGCTTCTCCGAATCGATCATCGCCCAGCCGCCCTATTCGTCGCTGGTGGAGTGGCTGACCGACGAGGATGCCGGCACCTCCAAGCTGCAGATCCTGCTGAACATCAGCAATTACTTCCGGCTGGGCGGGGACGACCTCTACATCCTCGCCTACCTGAACTCGCTGAAGATCGCGGCGGTCACCACGCTGTTCTGCCTGCTCATCGGCTATCCCATGGCCTACGCCATCGCCAAGGCCGAACCGGCGCGGCGCGGGCCGCTGATGATGCTGGTGATCCTGCCCTTCTGGACCAGCTTCCTGATCCGCATCTATGCCTGGATCGGTATTCTCAAGGGCAACGGCGTCATCAGCAACCTGCTGGAATGGGCGGGCATCACCAGCGGTCCGGTGGAGATTCTCTATTCCGACTGGGCGGTCTATATCGGCATGACCTACTGCTACCTGCCATTCATGGTGCTGCCGCTCTATTCCACCCTGGAGAAGATGGACCCCAGCCTGCTGGAGGCGGCGGCCGATCTCGGCTCCCGTCCCTTCAAGTCCTTCCTGTCGATCACGCTGCCGCTGTCGCTGCCGGGGATCATCGCCGGCTCGCTGCTGGTCTTCATCCCGGCGGTGGGCGAGTTCGTGACGCCGGAACTGCTGGGCGGCCCCGACACGCTGATGATCGGCCGCGTGCTGTGGAACGAGTTCTTCGCCAACCGCGACTGGCCGGTGGCGTCGGCCGTCGCCATCGCCCTGCTTCTGGTCCTGGTGGTGCCGATCATGATCTTCCAGCATGTGCAGGGCAAACAGGCGGAGGCCGGGCGATGAAGCGGTTCGGGTTCCTGTCTTGGGCGCTGCTGTTCGGCTATGCCTTCCTCTATGTCCCCATCGCGCTGCTGATCGTCTTCAGCTTCAACGAGTCGCGGCTGGTGACGGTGTGGGCCGGCTTCTCGACCAAATGGTATGCAGAGCTGATCCACAACGACACGCTGCTGGACGCCGCCCTGCTGTCCTTCCAGGTGGCGGCGGTGTCGGCGACGCTGGCGGTGCTGCTGGGCACCTGCGCCGGGCTGGCTTTGACCCGCTTCGGGCGCTTCCGCGGCCGGACGCTGTTCGGCGGCATGATCACCGCGCCGCTGGTCATGCCAGAGGTCATCACCGGCCTATCGCTGCTGCTGCTGTTCGTGGCGATGGAGCAATGGGTGGGCTGGCCCGACGGGCGCGGCGTCACCACCATCACCATCGCCCACACCACTTTCACCATGTCCTATGTCGCGGTGGTCATCCAGTCGCGGCTGGCCGGCATGGACGGCAGCCTGGAGGAGGCGGCGATGGACCTGGGCGCCCGCCCGGCCAAGGTCTTCTTCGTCATCACCCTGCCGCTGATCGCCCCGGCGCTGGTCGCCGGCTGGCTGCTGGCCTTCACCCTGTCGCTGGACGACGTGGTGGTGGCGAGCTTCGTCTCCGGTCCCGGATCGACGACGCTGCCGATGGTGATCTTCTCCAGCGTGAAGTTCGGCATCAGCCCGCAGATCAACGCGCTGGCCACCCTGATGGTGCTGGTGGTGGCGACCGGCATCTTCGTTGCCAGCATCGTCATGGCCCGCCAGGAACGCCAACGCAAACGCGACGAGCAGATGGCGATCCAGAACGGCTGATGGAGTTTTATAGACCGGTCGGACGCCATAGCCCGGCCGGTCCATAGACGATCCCGGCACCCCATCCGTCCGCGCAGAGGAGAAACCTGCCGCCATGGATGGCAATTGCCTGCTTCTTTTGCTATGTTGAAGCCATCTGCAACAGCGAAAGAGGCCGTGCCATGCGCGCGCTCCTGTGGTTCCCCTTGTTGAGACTCGGATTTTTCAATCCCGTTTCCAGTGCTTATTCGACCACCCGTACGGTCACTGCCCGCCGCGCCCTGCGCCCGCCGTCCGGCGCCTGATCGGCCGCCGATGGCCTTCATGCCGGCCCCCTCCCGGCATGCCGACGCGACCCGACGTCGTGTTCTTTCAAAAGTTCCTCTGCCATAAGGCCAAGTGCCGGCTGCCGTGGACGCGATTGCCAAACGCGCGCTCCCGTGGTTAGGGTGGACCGGGACGGAAAATGTCCCGGTCTTGCGGTTTGAGGCTCGCGGTTTCGAGTCACGCGGCCGCCGCGACGGGCAGGGACTTTTTAAAAAAGGGTAGGGGGATCGACGCATGACGACACCGAACGCCCCGATGCCGACGGGCCAAGGCTTCCACATGCCCGGCGAATGGGCGCGCCACAGCGGTTGCTGGATGGCGTGGCCGTGCCGGCCGGAAACCTGGCCGGAGGGTGCCTTCGACGCCGCGTGCGACGCCTACGCCGAGGTCGCGCAGGCCATCTCCCGCTTCGAGCCGGTGACGATGGTGTGCGACCCGGCGGATGTGGCGGAGGCTTCTCTCGCCTGCGGTGCCGGCATCCAGATCCTGCCGCTGCCGATCAGCGATTCCTGGATTCGCGACACCGGGCCCAGCTTCGTTATCGACGGCAAGGGCGGGCTGGCCGGCGTCCATTGGGGATTCAACGCCTGGGGCGGCAATTACGAGGGCTGCGAGAAGGACCGGCAGGTCGGCCGCCTGATCCTCGACCACCTCAAGCTTCCCTGCTTTTCCGCGCCCCTGGTTATGGAGGGCGGCTCCTTCCATGTGGACGGGGAGGGAACGCTGATCACCACCGAGCAATGCCTGCTCAACCCCAACCGCAATCCCGGCCTGTCGCGTGAGGAGATCGAGCGGCATTTGAAGGACCATCTCGGCGTCGAGACGGTGATCTGGCTGGGGCAGGGCTATCAGGACGACGAGACCGACGGCCACATCGACGAGATCGCGCTGTTCGTGCGTCCCGGCGTGGTGATGGCGATCACCACTGACGATCCCGGCGATCCCAACTTCAAGATCTTCCAGGACAATCTCGACCGGCTGAAGCGTGCCCGCGACGCGAAGGGCCGCGCGCTGGAGGTCATCCCGATCCAGCAGCCGGCCCGCCGCGACGTGAACGGCGTGCGCCTGACCCTGTCCTACACCAACCTCTACATCGCCAACGGCGGCATTGTCATGCCGGCCTTCGAGGATCCGGCCGACGACGAGGCATTCCGCGTCGTCCGCAAGGCCTTCCCCGACCGCGAGGTGGTGCAGATCGCGGCCCTGGACATCGTGCGCGGCGGCGGCGGCATCCACTGCATCACCCAGCAGCAGCCGCTTCCCTGAAACCGGCGCTCTGATCCGGCGGTTCAGGCCGCCATGGCGGGGGCCGGCCGCAAAGCCCGGCGTGCCAGTTCGAACGGGATCAGACCGACGGCGACCAGCGCCAGCAGCGCGCAGCCGAACTCGACGGTGACGAGGTCGCTGCCGGTCCGGTCGCGGATCAGGCCGGCCAGCATCTGGATGAGCGTCATCAGGATATAGAAGACGGTCATGAACCAGCCCAGCGACCATGCCGTCTCGCCTGGGGCGGAGTGGCGGGCGGGCAGGGCCAGGATGCCGCCGGCCGGCAGGCCGAGAAACAGGCCGGCGGCGATGCAGCTCGCCACCGGCGGCGCCCCCAGGCTGAAGGCCATCCCCGCCGCCGCGGCACCCAGCGATCCGACCGCCACCGGCATCAGCGGCCGGCGGCAACGGTCGGTCAGCAGGCCGCCCAGCGGCATGGTCGCCATGGTCACCCACACGGTCAGGCTGACGGTGCGCGACGCCTCGGTCACCGACATGCCGGTGGAGGCCAGCAGGGCCGGCGCATAAGTCAGGAAAATCACCTGTCCGACATTGTAGGCGGTCCAGATGATGCCGGCCAGGGTGGGGAGGATGCTCTGCCGTCGGGCGATCAGCCGCAGGCTGGGCAAGCTCCGCCGCGCCGTGGCGGTGGCAATGGACATGGCGGTGGCCGTGCTGGCGGGCGAGCGGTAGGTCAGCCCCACCAGAACCGCCACCGTCAGGCAGACCAGAGTCGTCAGATGACAGGCCCAGCGCCAGGACGCCGCCTCCGCGATCGCCGGGAACACCGCCAGCGCGACGGCGAGGCCGAACTGCCAGCTGATGAACACGATGGACAGCGCCGTCGACAGGTCGCGGTCACGGAACCATTCGGCCACCATCGCCGAAACCAGCACGCTGAGCACCGCGTTGCCGGCCCCGCCGACCAGACGCCCGGCCAGGGCGGTGCCATAATCGTGACTGACCGAGAACAGCGCGCTGCCGCCGGCCAGCAAAAGCAGGCTGAAGACCGCCAGCCGCTTCAGTCCGAACCGGCTGCTCAGCATCCCCGCCGGCAAGGCCAGCACGATGCCCGGCAGCATGAACAGGCCCATCAACTGGCCCATGGCGGCATAGTCGCTGTCCAGATCCGCCCGCGCGAACGGCATCACGGCGCCCAGGATCTGGAACTCCAGCGCCATGCAGGTGCGGGCGATGAACAGGATGGCAAGAATGAACCAGCGCATGGTCGTCGCTTTCCCCTGCCCACCATAATTGTCCACGTGCCCGTGTCGAAGATGACACCGAAACGCGCCGTGTCCAGCGCCCTTCCAATGCTTGGGCCTCCTCGAAACGCGGCGGCAGGGAACGTGGCGGCGCGGCCGGTGTTCCTGTCGGGCATTCTCCCATCCGGAAAGCCCGACGATCATGGCCGAGGACACCGCCCGCCGGCTGCAGGCACGCCCCATCGCGGTGACGAAGGCCGCTCCGCCCGTCTCCACCCAGACCATCCTGCTCATCATCACGCTGATCGTGGTGACGCTCTATGTGGCGGCGGACATCCTGATGCCGATCGCCCTGGCGGTGCTGCTCGGCTTCGTGCTGACGCCCATCGTCAGCCGGCTGGAGCGCTGGCGCCTGGGCCGGGTGCCGTCGGTGCTGGCGGTGGTGGTCCTGCTGTTCCTCGCCATCATCGGCTTCGGCGCGGTGGTGGGCAGCCAGCTTGGCGATCTGGCCGACAATCTGCCGACCTACCAGCGCAACATCCACACCAAGATCGAATCCCTGCGCAGCGCCACCGCATCGACCGGCGACCGCGGCGCCATCAAGCAGGCGACCGAGGCCTTCCGCGACCTCAAACAGGAGCTGGAGAACGCCACCGGCGGCGCGACGCCGGCGCAGCAGGGCACCACGGCCGCGCCCGCGCCGCAGGCCGGCGCCGCCGCCACCCCGCCGCGCCGCGAACCGGTGCCGGTGCGCATCGACCAGTCCGACACCGGAGTGTTCGACCTTGCCAGCCGATTTCTCGGCCCGGCGATGACGCCCATCGCCACCGCCGGCATGGTGCTGGTCTTCACCATCTTCATGCTGCTGCAGCGGGAGGATCTGCGCGACCGCCTGATCCGTCTGGTCGGGTCCGGCGATCTCAGCCGCACGACGGAAGCGATGAACGACGCCGGCGAGCGGGTCAGCCGCTATCTGCTGATGCAGGTGGTGGTGAACGTCACCTACGGCATTCCGATCGGCGTCGGGCTGTGGCTGCTGGGCGTGCCGAACCCGCTATTGTGGGGATTGCTGGCGACGGTTCTGCGCTTCATCCCGTTCCTGGGGCCGGTGATCGCGTCGGCGTTTCCGATCCTGCTGTCCTTCGCGGTCGACACCGGCTGGACCCTGCCGCTGCTGTGCATCGCCCTGTTCGTGGCGGTGGAGCTGTTTTCCAACAATGTGGTGGAGCCTTGGCTCTACGGCACGGCGACCGGCCTGTCCTCCCTCGCCATCATCGTCGCGGCCGTCGTGTGGACGACGCTGTGGGGGCCCATCGGGCTGCTGCTGGCGACGCCGCTGACGGTGTGCCTCGTCGTGCTGGGCCGCCATGTGCCGCAACTGCATTTCCTGGAGGTGATGCTGGGCGACCGCCCGGTCCTGCCCGACGAGGCGAAGGTGTACCAGCGCCTGCTCGCCCGCGATCCCACCGAGGCGACGGAACTTGCCGAGGAGCGGCTCGGCACCTGCAGCCCGGTCGAACTGGCCGACGGCCTGCTGCTTCCCGCCCTGTCGCTCGCCGAGCAGGACCGCCAGCGCGGCACCCTGAACCCGGAAGGCCGGCAGGCGGTGGCCGAGGGCATGGCGAGCCTGCTGGACGAGTTGAGCGACACCGTGGCCCCGGCCGGCGATGCGCCCCATGTGCTCTGTGTCGGCGCCCGCAACAATCTGGACGAGGCGGCGGCCGGGCTTCTGGCCTACCTGCTGACCGGCCGTGGCACCCGGACCGATGTCGTGCCGTGCGAGAAGGTGTCATCGCGCACCATTGCCAGCCTGGGAACCGCCGGGGTGGATGCGGTGGTGCTGTCCTCCCTCAACCCGTCGGCCCTGGGCCACAGCAGGCGGCTGGTGCGCCGCCTGCGCCTGCATTTCGGTCCGCACGTGCCGATTCTGCTCTGCCTGTGGAGCGCCCATCCGGAGGCCGATGTGCCGGAGCGCGCCAGTGCCGAGACCGACGCCAATCTGGTCGCCACCGGCATGGCCGGCGCCCTGGCGCAGTTGGAGGAGTTGAGCATCGGCGTGGTTGCCGCCCCCGCTCCCGAGCCGACGTCTCCGCAGCCTTAGTCAGGCCGCCTCACTTAGGCCGCCGCGGCCCACCTGTTCCGCCCGGCGCGCTTGGCGATGTATAGGGCATCGTCTGCCGCCTGGATGCAGGCATCGGCCGTCCGCCCTTCGCGGTAGGCGGCGACGCCCAGGCTCAGAGTCACGACGATGTCGTGGTCCTGATGCGCGATGGGATGGCGGGCGATGATCTCCCGCAGCTTTTCCGCCACCGCTTCGGCCTGGATTTGATCGGTGTCGGGCAACAGGATCAGGAACTCCTCGCCGCCCCAGCGGGCGCACAGATCGTGCCCGCGCAGGTTCCGCCGCAGCAGGCCGGCGGTTTCGACCAGCACATGGTCGCCGGCGGCATGGCCGAAGGCGTCGTTCACTTCCTTGAAATGGTCGATGTCCAGCATGATGAGCGTGAAGCCGCCACCGCTGCGGCCGACGCGGCACAGCTCCGCCTCCAGCCGTTCGATCATCTGGCGGCGGTTGGGCAGCTCGGTCAGCGGATCGGTCTGCGAGGCGGCATGCAGCGCCCGCGCCATCTGGCGGGTGTCGGTCTGCATGCGGTCGCTGATCTTGGCGATCTTGGTCAACTGCCGCATCAGCTTCAGATGTTCGTCGGCAAGCGCGCGGAATTCCCCCATCAGCGGATGGGCGGCGTAATCAGGGTCCTCCGCAAGGCGGGCGAGCCAGTCCTGGATCTTCTGCTCCTGCAGCATCATGCCCACCGTTCCCCGCCGCAAGGCCCAGCGCCTGGGCAAACCCGTCACCGTCGCGCCCTCAAGCCCGGTGCCAAGCCCGGTGTCGGCGGATTTGGTGTCGCCGGTCATGATGCCTCCTCTGCCACCGGGACCGTCGCGGTCACCGGAAGCGTGGCCCGCGGCACCGGCAGCCGGACGGTGAAGGCCGATCCCCGCCCCAGTTCGCTCGTCATCGAAATGCCGCCGCCATGGTTGTCCACGATGCAGCGGGCAAGGTGGAGCCCAAGCCCGGCACCGGTCGTCCCGGCGGCGTTGGATGCGCGGAAATACTTGTCGAACAGCCGCGCCGCGTCGGCCGCATTGACGCCGATTCCCTCGTCCGTGATCCGAACCGTGACCTGACCCTCTCCGGCCGAGAGGTCGACACGGACCGTCCCCCCGTTCGGCGAGTATTTGACAGCGTTCTCCAGCAGGTTGGAAAACACAATCGCCAAAAGGTCGCGGTCGCCGGGAATCGGGAGCGGACGGTCGGCGCCATGCAGCTCGACCCGGTGGCCGCAGGCCGACGCCCCCACCTCGCCCGCCAGCGCGGTCAGCATCGCCGCAAGGTCGAAGGCCATCGGCCGTGCCGCCGCGGTGCCGAGCCGGTCGTTGGTCAGGCAGCGTTCGATCAGGTGCAGCATCCGCTGGACCGCATTGCGGATCTTTCCCACCCGCGGCATCGCCGAAACCGGCAGCTTCGGCTCAAGCTCCAGCATCTGCGAGGCGCTGTCGATGATCGCCAGCGGCGTGCGGAATTCGTGGCTGACCATCAGCACGAACTGGCGCTGCTGGAGCGCCATCTCCTTGGTCTCGGTCTGGAGGCGGTCGCTGATCTTGGCGATCTTGCGGAACTGGCGCAAAAGCTTGCCGTGCCGTTCCGCCAGCGTCTGGAATTCCGCCAGCAGCGGGTTGTCGGCATTGGCCGGATCCTCGGCCAGCCGCTGAACCCACTGACGAAGCTCCTGTTCCTGCGACCGCATCGTCATCCCGGGTGCTCAGTGTGCCATCAATGGGCCAGAATTTCGAACGGCAGAGACACGTCCTCGGCGAACTCCTCCGCCATGTCGAGCGCGCGGTCGTTGTCGCTGTCGTAATGCCAGCGCACCGACACCGTCTGACCCTTCTGGTGGGCGCCGTCCAGCATCTCCAGCACGTCGATCATGCATTTGATGCTGCTGGTGTTGAGATAGCTCAGCCCGATGTCCAGCACCACCGCCGGTGCGGGGTCCTTCAGATACTCCTCCAGCCAGCTGAACACCGGCGCGTAGAAGTCGAAGGAGTTCTCCGGATAGGATTCCCCTTCGATGCGCAGCAGCCCGGCCGCCGGATCGAAATCGATCAGGGGCGAGCAGGAGGTTGCCTCGATCCGCAAACTGTCCATTATGCGTGTTCCGTGATTTCTTATAGCTGGACTTCAAGGCTGAAGAAGAAATAGGCGTCGTCCACCGCGCGCAGCGAGTATTCCAGCGGCCGGGTGGCCTTGCGCGCCATGTCGATCAGCCCCAGCCCGGCGCCGCTGGCGCCCGGCTCGCGCGGCTTGCGCGACTGCTCCTTGTAGACCGCCTTGAGGCCGGCCTTGTCCAGTCCGCGCAGCTTTTCCAGCATCGCCGACAGGCCGGGCACGTCGTCCGCCTCCACCAGATTGCCGGAGCTGACGACGTAATGGTCGCCCTCCTTGCCGATCACCACGATTCCGCTGTTGGCCGGGATCGGCCGGCCCAGCGCTTCGCGCGATGCCGTGTAATTGCGGACATTCTGCGCCTGCTCCACATAGACGGAGAAGACGTCCATGATCGCCGACTTTTCGATCCGCTCATTTTCCAGATGGTTGCGGACCGCCTTGCCCAGCTCCTCGATGACGCTGTGGCTGAAGGGGCCGCTGAAGCAGATCAGCAGCTTCTGCCGCGACAGCAGCTCCTGCAGGTTGAAGAGTTCGTTGCCTTTCATCGTACTTTGACGACCTGCCTTACGGGTGGACGGGGTGGGAGGAGGATGCGTCGGCCGCGGACACCGCCGCAAGTACCGGCGAAACGCTGAAGCCGACCAGGGTGATGTCGTCGCGCTGGGCCCGCTCGCCCTGATGCTCGGCCAGGGCCTGAGCGAAGGCGGTCCGGCGCTCCGCCATCGGGATCGCGTCGTGCTCCAGAAGCATGGTGCTGAAGCGGCGGTTGCCGAAGCCGAAGCCGCGGGCGCCGCCGGCCTGATCGAGGAAACCGTCGGTGGTCAGGTAGAAGCTGCGGCCCGGCGCCAGTTCCACCCGGTGGGTGGTGAAGCGGTGGCCGATGTCGGAGCGGCGATAGCCCAGGCTCTGCGGGTCGCCCTTCACCTCGCCGACCTTGTCGGTGCTGGGGTCGACGATGTGCAGGCCGATCCGCCCGCCGGCGAACAGCAGGTCGCCGCGATCCGGTCGCACCAGGCACAGCCCGATGTCCAGCCCGTTGTCGAAACGCGGGTTGTCACGTCCGCGGGCCAGCGCCGCGCGCACCATGCGGTTCAGCCTGCCCAGGATCGCCGCCGGATCGCTGTCCGGCGTCTCCGACAGCACATGGTCGAGGATGGCCGATACCGTCATCGTCATGAAGGCGCCCGGCACGCCATGGCCGGAACAGTCGGCGACGCCGATCAGGAAGCGGCCGTCCTCCAACTCGCGGAAGATGTGGAAATCGCCACCGACCACGTCGCGTGGACGCCACAGCACGCAGACGCCGTCCAGATGCCGCGCCATCTCGCGCTCGTCCGGCAGGATGGCCGACTGCAGTAGGCTCGCATACTGGATGCTGTCCATCACCTGCCGGTTGACGACCGCCAGCTGCTCGTTGGACTGGCGCAGTTCCTCCGTCCGTTCGGCGACGCGCTGTTCCAGCCGCTCGGTATAGTCGTGGACGGTTTCCGCCATATGGTTGAAGGCGACGGTCAGCTGCCCGATCTCGTCGGCGCGGGTGTTGCGCAGGCGCACGCGATAGTCGCCGGCTGCGATGGCCCCCGCCGACCGCGTCAGCCGGGCGAGCGGCGCCAGCACCAGCCGGTTCAGCAGCACGCTGATCATGCCGATGACCGCCAGCAGCGAGAAGATGACGAGACCCGCCATCGGCGCCAGCGCCGTCAGGGTGGCGCTTTCCGCCTCCTCCAGCGAATAGGTCATGCGCAGCAGGCCGACCATCGTGCGCTCGCCGTTGCTGCCGGACATGACGATCTGCCGTTCGACGGTCGCCAGCTCCGCCCGGCCGGACGGACGGTCCAGCTCCACCAGCGGTTCGCCATGGCCGCCGCGTCCGCCGGTCGCCGCCCACACCTTGACGCTGCGCACCGCCGGATCCTCGGCCATCAGGCCGCGGATCATCGCCTCCACCGCGCGGGTGTCGAACTCCCACACCGCCTGCCCCATGGCCGAGGCCTGGAGCGTGCCGACCAGCGTCGCGCGGTGGGTCAGCGCGTCGCGCTGCTGCCGGCCGACCAGCACGGACGACACGCCCATGGCGATCAGCCCGACCAGCAGGGTGCAGCCGACGATCATCAGAATGACGCGGGTCAGCAGAGACGATCCGCCGGGGCGGGCGACTTCGTCACCCGATCCACGGGGGCCGGCGCCGCGAAGCGTATAGGATTCGGTGTCGTCCCATCCCGTGACGCTCATCCACATCCTCCTGACCCGGCCGATCGGGGCCTCTGCATTCATGGCGGGTTTCATGCCAACCCCGTCCCGGAGGTTCGGGGGTGCGGTAGTCCCATTTCCATCAGTAAATCCACCCTCGCGTGCAACATGCCGACAGTCATCGAGCCAGCCGGCGGGCATCATGCGAGTGGCCGATGAGCCTATCCATAACACGATCGGTTTACTCAGTCCTGAAATAACATTTGGCGAAGAGGTGTTCATTGTCGGAGCGGTTGACAAAATGGGAACGACCGGCAACGGCCGGCGACCAATCCCAACCAATTGCGACGAACTGTAACATACGCCTCGTTCAAGTCGCCGAAGCCTTTGCCGGACGCGGGAATTTCCGTGGACGGCGCCGCCGTCGCCCATGCTACTTTCCGGGGCCGTCGCCTCCTGGCCGGACGCGGCGGTTGCGGCGGACTTGAGCTGAGGCTGGCAAGGACGGAGTGCGAAGGATGGCGTTCGGTGTTCGTGCATTCGCTGCCACGGGGGGAGTCGCGGCCCGCCTAGCCCTCTTCATCGGCCTCGCCTCCGCGGCGCTGCCCGCGGCGGCCCGCCCGGTGACGATCCTGGCGCCGGAGCTGCCGCCGATGATGACCGCCGACGGCACCGGGCGCGAGGCCTCCATCATCAAGGAAACCCTGGCCACCTGCGGGCACGAGGCGCATTTCAAAGTTGTCCCCTTCGGCCGCCACTGGAACGATTATCGCGACGGTGTCCAGGCGGGCGGGCCGGTGGATGCCGTCACCACCGTTCCGGCGGGAATGGAGATGCCGGGGGCCCGCTCCGTCCCCTATATCCATTACCAGAACGGCGCCTCTGTGCTGAAAAGCAGCGGCCTGACGGTGCGGTCGCTGGCCGATCTGGCGGGCAAGCGGGTCATCACCTTTTCCGGCGCGCCGGACGTGCTGCCGGGCCTGCGCGCCGCGATCCCCAGCTTCGGCGATTTCCGCGAGCGCGCCGACCAGATGGTGCATTCCAACCTGCTGTTCGCCGGCCGGGTGGACGCGGTGCTGGCCGACGGCCTGATCTTCGCCGAATACAACCGCCAGCTTCAGGAGAAGGTGAAATCGGCCGGCGGGCTGCCGTTCGATCCGGCCCAGCCGGTGCAGTTCACCGCCATCTTCCCGCCGACGCCCTACAGCATGGTTTTCCGTGACGAGTCGCTGCGCGCCGACTTCGACCGCTGCTTTGCCGAGCTGAAGGCAAAGGGGCGTATCGACGCCATCGACCGCGAGTGGGTGGCCCGCTATGCCGCCACGGTCGGCGACCGCTACCTATCCAATAGGTAAGGCAGCGGAACCGATGGTACGCGGCCTCGTTTACTCCATTCGTCCGATAGGGTTTGCGTAACCCGTCCGGGCGTTTAAGATAAGTTCATATGAATGTGAATGGGGGCGTGAGGCGTCGTGGCCCGGATCATTGTGGTCGAAGACGAAGCCGACCTTCGTGACGATCTTGTCGAATATCTCGATCGCTGCGGCTTCGAGGTGCAGGGGGCGTCGCGCGGTGCGGAGCTGGACCGGCTGCTGGACGCAGGACCGGCCGACGTCATCGTGCTCGACGTCAACCTGCCGGACGAGGATGGCTTTTCGGTCGCCCGCCGCGTGCGTGCCGGCTCCCCGGCCGCCATCATCATGCTGACGGCGCGGTCCAGCCTGATCGACCGCGTCATCGGGCTGGAACTGGGCGCCGACGTCTATCTGGTCAAGCCGGTGGATTTCCGCGAGGTGGAGGCGCAGATCAAGGCGCTGATGCGCCGGATGCAGAAGGGCGCCGATTCGCCGCCTGCCGCGGACCATGTCCAGGCGCCGCCCGCCGCTCCCGCCGGCGCACCGCCTGCGGACCTGCGCAAGGCCTGGCTGTTCGACGACATCGAATGGCGCATCCAGCCGCCGAGCGGCGCCGCCGTTCCGCTGACCGCAACGGAGTACAAGTTCCTCTCGCTGCTGGTCACCGCGCCCGGCGAAGCGGTGAGCCGTCAGGACATCTCCCTGGCGCTGACGGGCCGCGACTGGGACCCCTACAGCCGTTCCATCGACTCGCTGGTCCGCCGCCTGCGCATCAAGGTGGAGGAGCGCAGCGGCTGCGCCCTGCCGGTCCAGGCGGTGCACGGCGTCGGCTATGCCTTCGTCGGCCCGGTGGTGACCAGCGCGGTGGAGGACAGCGCCGGCTGAGGGCGCTCTACCCCGGTCTCGGCACTCGACTCCCGGCCCTCCTTCGGCGATGGTAGCGCCCGCAAGGAAGGGACAAGAGACCACCATGACTGATGCCACCGCCTCCGAGAACACCGCGACCGAAGCCAAGGCCACTCCGGGCGGCACCACGTCGGGCGGCGATGGCAGCGGCCTGTATCTGGTCGACGGGTCGGGCTTCATCTTCCGCGCCTTCCATGCGCTGCCGATGCTGACGCGGCCGGACGGCACGCCGGTCAACGCGGTGCTGGGCTTCTCCAACATGCTGCTGAAGCTGCTGGCCGACGCCAAGGCGGAAGCCGTTGCGGTGGTCTTCGACAGCAAGCGCCTGAATTTCCGCAACGAGTTCTACCCCGACTACAAGGCCCACCGCCCGGAACCGCCGGAGGAGCTGAAGCCGCAGTTCGCCCTGATCCGCGAGGCGACGGAGGCCTTCTGCCTGCCCTGTCTGGAGCTGGAGGGCTTCGAGGCTGACGACCTGATCGCCACCTACGCCCGTCTGGCGCAGGAGGCCGGCCGTCAGGTCACCATCGTGTCGTCGGACAAGGACCTGATGCAGCTGGTCCGCCCCGGCGTCGGCATGTTCGACCCGATGAAGAACAAGTCCATCGGCCCCGACGAGGTGTTCGAGAAGTTCGGCGTCCCTCCCGAGAAGGTGGTGGATGTCCAGGCGCTGGCCGGCGACAGCGTCGACAATGTCCCCGGCGTGCCCGGCATCGGCGTGAAGACCGCTGCCCAGCTCATCACCGAATATGGCGACCTGGAAGCCCTGCTTGCGAACGCCGAGAAGATCAAGCAGCCGGCTCGCCGCCAGAAGCTGATCGAGTTCGCCGATCTCGCCCGCGTCTCCCGCCGTCTGGTCCTGCTGGACGATCAGGTGCCGCCGCCGAAGCCGCTGGACGAGCTGCGCGTGCGCGAACCCGACCACCAGAAGCTGATCGACTTCTTGCGCGCCCAGGGCTTCCGCAGCATCGTCTCGCGCGTCGAGATGGAGATGCAGAAGGACGGCCGCATCGCCGACGGTGCCAGCGGTGGGCTCCCGTCCCCCGGCTCCGTACCCGCGCCCGCCGTTAAGTCTCCGGCCCCTGCCGAAAGCCCAGCGGGCGAAGACCGCCCGGCCCGCAAGACGGTGCTGCATGTGCCGGAGGTGCGCTATGAACTGGTGCAGGATGCCGACGCGCTGCGCCGCTGGGTCGAGCGGGCGCGCGAGACCGGCGTGCTGGCGGTCGATACCGAGACCGACAGCCTGACCCCGGCGACCGCCACGCTGGTCGGCGTTTCGCTGTCCACCGAACCCGGCATCGCCTGCTACATCCCGCTCGCCCATGGCGCCTCGACCGCCGCCGCCGGACAGCTGGACTTCGACGCTCCGCCGCCGCCCAAGCAGATCCCGACCGATGAGGCGATGGCGATCCTGAAGGATGTGCTGGAGGACCCGTCGGTCCTGAAAATCGGCCACAACTTCAAGTTCGACCACCAGCTGTTCGCCCGCAACGGCATCAAGGTCTCGCCGGTGGACGACAGCATGCTGATTTCCTACGTGCTGGAGGGCGGTTCGCACGGCCACGGCATGGACGAGCTGGCGGAGCTTCACCTCGCCTACACGCCGATCCCCTTCAAGGAGGTCTGCGGCACCGGCAAGAACCAGATCACCTTCGACCGCGTGCCGCTGGACAAGGCGCTGGCCTATGCCGCCGAGGACGCCGACATCACGCTGCGCCTGTGGACGCTGCTGAAGCCGCGCCTGGTCGACGACCGCATGGTCACCGTCTATGAGACGCTCGACCGCCCGCTGGTCCCGGTGGTGGCGGACATGGAGCGGGCCGGCGTGCGCATCGACAAGAAAGCGCTGTCCGATCTGTCGCAGAGCCTGTCCGTCCGCCTCGCCGAGATCGAGAAGGACGTCCACGCCCTGGCCGGCCAGACCTTCAACATCGGCTCGCCCAAGCAGCTGGGCGAAATCCTGTTCGACACGCTGAAGCTCGGCACCGGCAAGAAGGGCAAGACCGGCGCCTATTCCACCGACAGCAGCGTGCTGGAGGAACTGGCGGAGCAGGGCCACACCATCGCCCAGCGCGTGCTCGACTGGCGCCAGCTCGCCAAGCTGAAAAGCACCTACACCGACGCGCTGCAGGAGAAGATCTCCCCGGTCACCGGCCGCGTCCACACCGCCTTCGCGCTGGCGGCGACCAACACCGGCCGCCTGTCCTCCACCGACCCCAACCTGCAGAACATCCCGGTGCGGACGGAGGAGGGCAAGAAGATCCGCCGCGCCTTCGTGGCCGCGCCCGGCCACAAGCTGCTGAGCGTCGACTATTCGCAGATCGAGCTGCGTCTGGTGGCGGAGATGGCGAACATCCAGGCGTTGAAAGACGCCTTCCGGGACGGTCTGGACATTCACGCCGCCACCGCCGCCCAGGTCTTCGGCATCCCGCTGGAGCAGATGACGCCGGACATCCGCCGCAAGGCCAAGGCGATCAACTTCGGCATCATCTACGGCATTTCCGGCTTCGGCCTCGGCCGCCAGCTCGGCATCGCGCCGGGGGAGGCCAACGCCTTCATCAAGACCTATCTGGAGCGTTTCCACGAACTGAAGGTGTGGATGGAGGCGACCAAGGCCTTCGCCCGCCAGCACGGCTATGTGGTGACGCTGTTCGGCCGCCGCTGCTACATGCCCGGCATCCAGGAAAAGAACGCCGCCCGCCGCGCCTTCGCCGAGCGTCAGGCGATCAACGCCCCGATTCAGGGCACCGCCGCCGACATCATGAAGCGCGCGATGAACCGCATGCCGGGCGCGCTGGCCGCCGCGGGCAGCAACGCCCGCATGCTGCTGCAGGTGCACGACGAACTGCTGTTCGAGGTGCCGGAAGCGGAGGTGGAGGACGCGGCCCGGATCGTGCGCGAGGTGATGGAGGGGGCGGCGCACCTCGGCGTTCCGCTGGTGGCGGAAGCGGGGATTGGGGACAATTGGGAAGAGGCGCACTGAGGCGGGGGTTGCCGGGGGGCGGCGGATTTCATCCACGCGCTCCCGGCGCGCAACATGTTGAGTCTGCATAGTTATGTGTGTTAGCCCGAACGGACCGAAAATATCCCTTTGATAGGGAGGGGTTATCGTGACGTCCGTTGCCCAGAAGATCGCCTTTGCTCCGGCGGAGACCCGACGCGCCCTGGTCTATGCCGCCTTGTCGCGGAGCCAGGGGGCGATCGCCAAGAACATGGATGTGGATTCGGTTGAGACATCGATCGACCGTCTCAAGCGGGTGCTGTTTCCCTGGATGGTGCTGGATTTCCGCGCCGAGCCGACCAAGACCAAGGCGCTGTGCATCTTCAAGATGTTTCTGGGCGACAAGGACGATGACAGCGCCGCCTACGCCAAGCTCGCCAGCGAGATGAAGACGGTCGAGCAGAACTCCAAGCTCGCGAAGAGCATGAGCTGGTTCAAGCGCGTCAAGACTTCGAAGTCCCGCACCGTCGACAGCAACATCTTCGACGACATGTTTCTTCTTCATCTGGAAAGCGACCCCAGGAACACGCTGAGGTACCAGATGAATCAGGAACTGTTCGCACAGATTCTCCGCACCTCGCCGACGCTCAGCCAGAGCAAGGAACTGCTGGCGGCCGTCCGCAAAATCCGCGAGACCTGCAAGGATGCCGGCTTCAACCTGAAGAATCTCGGGCTGGGTGACAGCTTCACCTGATCCGCTTCGCTGCGGAACCCGCCGGCATCGGCGGGGCGCC